>CAXTDA010000591.1:0-2390 GCA_964242935.1 uncultured Burkholderiaceae bacterium
ACGTCCATCAGGCCGACGTCCGGCGCGATGCCGAACTTCTGCGGGATCGACGGACGCGCGACGTCGGCATCGACCAGCAGCACGGTGCGGTCGCGTTCCATCGCGATCGACATCGCGAGGTTGATCGCGCAGAAGCTCTTGCCCTCGCGCGGGAACGCGCTGGTGACCATGATCAGGTTGCCGTTCCGGATCGATGCGCCGGCGCCGAACGCGTTCTTCAGGAGCGGCCGCTTGATGACGCGGAACTCCTCGGCGAGCGGTGTCTTGTCGCCGTCGGGCGCGATCATGCCGCCTTCGCGAAGCCGCTGCAGGTCGATCGTGACGGTCTTGCTGCGGGTCGCCGCGGGCTTCCCTTCGACCGCGTCGTCGGCGAAACCCTCCGCGAGGCGCGCGCCCGACGGCGACGACCAGTCGTCGTCCGCGGACGGATCGATCGCCGCGCGCGTCGTCGACTCGCGATGGAAGTCGGGGGTCGCGACCGGTGCGACCGGCTGGACCCGGGGACGCTTCGCCTCGAAGATGCCCGCGTCGGCGGCCGGACCGTCGTCGACCGCGTCGTACAGCGGCTGCGGCTCCGCGCGCAGCACCGGTGCAGCCGCGACCGCCGGCATTTCGTCCATGCGCTTGATGGCGCGTTCGATGAGACTCACGTCACTCTCCTAGGCCGCGTACGAACGCGCGAGAAAGAAAGCGAGACCCGCGCCGTAGAGGCACACCAGTCCCGCGGCACCTGCTACGAACCATGTCATCTTGCGGCGGCGCTGCCGCACCTGCCCGTCGGTCCAGATCATCGTCACCGTGCCGAGGATCGGCAGTCCGGAGATCTCGCGCAGCGCCTTGCGGTCGGAGAAGGTCGGACGGATCTGGCCCATCAGGAACGCGACGCCGACGCCGCCGGCGAGCGCGCCGAGGAACACCATCGACACCAGCAGCACGCGGTTCGGCGCGACCGGACGCGGCGACACGCGCGGCGGGTCGATCACGCGGAATTCGACGAGGCCGGCCGACGCGTCCATGTCGCTCGACATCTGGGCCGACTCGCGACGGCCGATCAGCTTCTCGTAGTTGGCCTTGTTGACCTCGTAGTCGCGATTGAGCTGCTGCAGGTCGGCCTCGATCTTCGGCACGTTGTTCGCCGCGGCCTTCAGGCGGTTGTAGCGGCCTTCGTAGGCGGCGACGCGGGTATGCAGCGACGCGACGTCGGACTCGGCCTGCGCGAGCTGCACCTGCAACTGCTGGTACACGGGATTGCCCGACAACGGCGAGCGGGTCGGCGACGCCTTGACCATCGCGGCCACCTCGGCCTTCTTCTGTTCCTGGAGCTCGGCGATGATCCGCTTCGTCGAGATGATGTCCGGATAGGCATCGGTGAAGCGAAGGCGCATCTCGTCGAGGTTGTGCTTCAACGCGGCGATGCGGGTATCGATCTCCGGAACGGCGACGCCCTGCACGTCGTTCGGAGTGCCGAGCAGCACCGTGTCCTCGCCGGCCATCTGGCGCCGCAGCGCGGTCCGGCCGTTCTCCGCTTCCTCGAGCGCGAGGCGGGCGGTCGCGAGCTCGTTGCCGGCCTCGGACATCTGCGTGAAGTAGTCCTTGCCGTTGCCCGGCATCGTCGCGAGGTTGTTGATCTTGAATTCCTTGAGCGCGTTCTCGGCCTGCGTCAGCTTCTGCTCGTACGCCTTGATCTGGTCGTCGATGAAACGCCGCGCCGTGTCCGAGTCCTTGCGCTTGTTGCCGAGGTTCGACTCGACGAAGATCGTCAGCAGCGACTGGACGACCTTTCGCGCCGAGTCGGGATTCGAGTTGCGAAACGCGATCGTGTACAGGTTGATGCCGCCGCTCGAGCGCAGGTCGATCGCGCGCGTCAGGTAGTCGATCTGGCTCTCGGTCTGCTCGTTCGTCTTGGCCGTGAGGTTCAGGTCGGACATGCCGACGACCTTCTCGATGTTCGGCCGGCTGATCAGCGTGCGGCTCATCATCGCGATCTGCTGGTCCAGGTTCGGCTCGACCGTCAGCCCCGACATCAGCGGCTTCAGGACCGACTGGGTATCGACGTAGACGCGGGCCGACGCCTCGTACTGGTCGGGCATCAGGTAGACCGACACCGCGCCGACGATGACGATGAGCCAGGCCGCGGTCAGGCCGATCCAGCGGTGAAGCCAGATGTCGCGAAGGGCGCGGCGAAACTGTTCGACGATCTCGTTCATTGCGGACTCGCTAGGGGACTGCGTTCGAGAGGATTGCGTTCGAGAACTCGCGGACCGTCGATCGCGGGCGACGCGCGCCCGTCGACGGAACGATCAGAAGTAGCTCTCGGGGATGATCAGGACGTCGCCCGGCCGCATGTCGACGTTCGCGCTGACGTCGCCCTTCTGCAGCAGGTCGTTCAG
>CAXTDA010000592.1:0-2389 GCA_964242935.1 uncultured Burkholderiaceae bacterium
GCTTCGGCTACATCGTCCCGGCGACGTTCCTGCCGGCGGTCGCACGCGCGCTCGTCAACGACCCCGCGGTGTTCGGCTGGATCTGGCCGGCGTTCGGGATCGCCGCGGCGATCGGCATCGTCGGCGTGTCGTTCAGCCTGCCGAACGCGCGTCCGCGCACCGTCTGCGCGGTCGGCATGCTGGTGATGGCGGTCGGCACCGCCGCGCCGGTGCTGCGGATGAGCCTCGCCGCGCTCGCGGTCTCGGCGGTCTGCGTCGGCGGCACGTTCATCCTGGTCACGCTGGCCGGCTTGCAGGAGGTCCGCCGCATCGCGCACGCGTCGCCGGCGCGCGCGGTCGCCGGCATGACCGCGTCGTTCGCACTCGGGCAGCTGGTCGGCCCGCTGCTGTCGCACGCGGGCGGGTCGGCGCTGACCACGATGCAGTTGCCGAGCATCGTCGCGACGATCGGGCTCGTGATCAGCGCGCTGGTGCTGCTGGTGCATCGTCCCGCATAGAGAGGACGCGGCCGTCTTCGGGCCGCGCGCTGCCGTCGAGCAGCTCGCGATAGACATGCTCGACCGCGTCGGGACCGTGCGCCTCGACGATCCGCATCCACGGTCGGTCGGCATCGACGACGCGTTCGGTGAACGCATGCCAGGCCGCGGCGAATCGTCGGTTGAAGCCGTCGGGCCCCCACTCCTGCGTGCGCTTCCGGATCTGCGCGGGCGCGAAGAAGAACGTCGGCTTCGCGCCCGGCAGCGGCTCGTTGTCGTCGGCGCGCTCCGCGTCCCAATGCGACGAGCCGACCGCGCAGCTGTAGCGCATCGCGTCGCCGAAGCGGCGATGCAGGTTCGCGCGGAGCACGCGGTCGCCGGCGAAGTCGACGTACACGACCGGCACGCTCGCCGGCAGCGACGGGACCGCGTCGTAGGTCACGACGCGGTCGTAGCAGCCGAGCCCTTCGACGAACGCGACGTTGCCGGGCGACGTCAGGCCGATCACCTCGGGACCGTCAGGGCGGCGAAGCGCGAGCTGCCACGCGAGGCCGTAAGCCGTCTTGCTCGACGCGCTCGACAGCACCACCGCGCGTGCATCGAAGAAGCCGTTGTCCGCGAGGAAGTCGTCGATCACGAACGACGTGATGAAGAGCGGCCGCAAGAGTAACTGGACGGCCTCGCGCCGCGCGTCGTACAGCGGGTCGGCGGCGTTGTTCGTGTACTGGTTGTAGAGCGCGTGGAGCTTCTCGCGATGCGCGCTGACGTCGACGAAGCCACCGGGCTTGACGCGCGCTGGACGAACGCGCAGATGCGTCGACATCGGGAAGTAGCCGTAGAAGCGTTCGCCGACCGCGATGCCGTCGGAGCGCGACGCGACCACGGTCGCGAAGCCCCACACCGGCACGCGCCCCCAGCCGTCCTCGCCGGACGGGAAGAAGTCCCAATACGACATCGCATCGCCGAACGCCGCGTACGTCACGTTGTTCGCGGTCAGCGCGAAGCGATCGACGGCCATCAGCACGTCGCCGTCGTCGAGCGGCTCGACCGGCGATCGTCGCGCCCGCACGACATGGAGGTCGTCGCGGCGGACGAGCAGGTCACAGGCGTCGATCGGTTCGGACATCGCGGTCTCCGGTTCGGGCCGCGCAGGATACTGCCGAAGCCGATGCCGGCCGCGCCCCGCTTGTGGCACGCTCGACTCCCGACTCCGACGGATACACCGCGCGATGATGAAGAACGCAGCGAAGACGGTTGCGCTACCGACCGGTGAACGCGTGCCGGCGCTCGGCCTCGGCACGTGGCGCCTCGGCGAGACCACGGGTCGGCGCGACGCGGAGGTCGCCGCGGTGCGCGATGCGATCGACTGCGGGTATCGCCTCTTCGACACCGCGGAGATGTACGGCGAAGGCGGCGCGGAGACGGTGCTCGGACTCGCGATCGGCGATGCGCTGCGGACCAACGCGGTCCGCCGCGAGGACCTCGTCGTCGTCAGCAAGGTCTATCCGCACAACGCGGGGCGAAAGGGCGTGCCGGCCGCGTGCGATCGCAGCCGGAAGCGGCTCGGCCTGGACGTCGTCGACGTGTACCTGCTGCACTGGCGCGGATCGGTGCCGATCGGCGAGACGGTCGACGCGTTCGAGGCGCTGAAGGCCGTCGGGTCGATCCGCGAATGGGGCGTCAGCAACTTCGACCTCGACGACCTGATCGAGCTCGAGGCGATCGAGCGGCCGACGCTGATGGCCAAGCCGGGCAAGCCGCACTGCGTGACGAACCAGATCTACTACGCGCTCGACGAGCGCGGCGCCGAGTTCAGCCTGCTGACCTACCAGCAGACGTTGCGCATGCCGACGATGGCCTATTGCCCACTCGGGCGCGGCGCGCTGGCCGGCGACCGCCCGCTGCAGTCGCTC
>CAXTDA010000593.1:0-2379 GCA_964242935.1 uncultured Burkholderiaceae bacterium
GACTGGAGCGCCATGCTCATGCCCTCGCCGATGATCGGATGCGCCTCGCCCGCCGCGTTGCCGATCCGGAACGGCTGGTCGAACCGCTGCGTGCGTATCCCCGGATCGATCGGCCCGGCGGCGAGCCACGGCCCGTCGCGCGACGCGGCGGCCAGCGCTTCACGCACGCCGTCGCATTCGCGGATCAGGAACGCCTCGACCGCTTCGCCGGAGCCGAGGCCGGGGAACAGTGCGCGGCAGGTCTCGAGGCGATCGCGACGGATGCAGCAGGCCACGGTCGTCACGCCGCCGCCCGCGAGGACCATGCCGCCGTAGCCGCCGTCGAACGACAGCACCGCGAGCAGGCCGGCCGGCAACGCGGCGTCGCGGAAGTTCGCCTTGAACGCGAACAGGTCGGACGGCCGCCGTGCCGCGCGGCGCTCGGGACGGGACGACGGCAGCGCCTCCCAGGAACCATGCGCGTCGACCGCGACGCGCGAGCGCAGCGTCGCCCGTCCGTCCGCCCCGACGGCACGGACGGTGCACGTCCAGTCGCCGGGTGCGCCGTCGATCGCCTCGACCGCCCACGGCTGCAGGACGTGGACGCCGCCACGACGTGCCGCGTCGAGCAGGCTGGTGTCGAGCGTCTCGCGGCCGAGCGCCCGGCCGAATCGATGGCTCGCGAGCCCCGCCTCGGGAAGCGGGGCCGCGACCGACCGGTCCGCGCGCATCAACACGACGCCGCGGAGCGCCGGCCCGGCGCTCGCGTCGACGTCGGGTCCGATGCCGAGCGCGTCGAGCAGCGGCAGGTTGCTCGCGGCGATGCATTCGCCGCACACCTTCCGACGCGGAAATCGCTGCTTCTCGATCAATGCGACGTCCCAGCCGGCGCGGGCGAGCAGGATGGCCGCCGCCGACCCGGCCGGCCCCGCACCGACGACGATCGCGTCGAACGCGGTCCGCATCACGACGCTTGCTCCCGGCGTGCGTCGAAGCAGTGGCTGAAGAGGCCGGCCGCGTATTCGCGGAGCTCCCATCCGACCGTCGACGGCCACTGCGTGGTGAGTTCCAGGTCGCGGAAGCCGGCGTGCACGCTGAGCACGGCGTCCTCGCGCGTCACGGCGTTCGCACCGATCGCGCCGGTCAGATGCGCGGCGGCGAGGGCGACTCGCGATCGACGCGGTTCGCAGGCGAACAAGCGGTTGCCGCGCGCGGCGATCGCGTCGAGGATGCGCGCGAGCTCGGCGCCTTCGAAGTGATGCAGGAACAGGTTCGCGACGATCAGGTCCCATCGCGGCGGCGCCGATGTCTTCGCCGCTTGCTTCGTCGATTCAGCGGCCCAGTCGAGCACGTCGGCGGTCGCGACGGTGGCGCGCCAGCCGACCCGCGCATACCGATCGATCGTCGTCCGGTCGACGATCGCGAGCCGGTCGAGCAACGTCAGTTCGACCGGCTCGTCGAGCCGGCCGAGCGCCTGCGCCACCGCCAGCATCAGCGTGCCGTCGCCGGCACCGAGCTCGAGCACGCGGCACGGCCGCGGCCGACGCGAGGCCCCGTCCGGCCGCATCGCGCGCGCGACGATCGCGACGGTCCGCATGAAGCGGTGGACGCGCCGGAGATCGCGGCGCGACCGCATCGCGGCCGGGTCGTCCGCGGCCAGACCATCGAGCGTCTCGGGTACGACGGTTCGCGGCATGCTCATGCGGACCGGCTCGCGCTCGACATCAACGCACGTCCAGCAACGCGCCGTGGGCGCTGAAGCCGGCGCCGAACGACGACAGCCACCAGAAGCCGGCCGGCGCATCGTCCGTGAGCGCGGCCTCGAGAACGAAGTAGACGAAGGCGCTCGACAGGTTGCCGTATTCGCGCAGCATCGCGGCGCTGTAGCGCAGGTTGGCGCGCGCGATGCCGAGTCGCTGTTCGAGCGCGAGCAGCACGTCGCGACCCCCGGCATGCAGGATCCAGGTCGCGATGTCGCCGGTGCGAAGGCCGGCCCGGTCCAGGACGGTCTCGAGGAGCCGATGGGCGTGGTCGGCGGCCAGCGACGGCACTTCGCGGGTCAGGATGTTCCGCAGCATCCCTTCGCGCTGCTCGAACATCAGCGCCTTGCGTTCCGACGGGTCGATCACCGACTCGCTGTCGAGCCATGCGACGGTGCGGCCTCCGTCGCCGGCATCGCACGACAGCACCGCCGCGCCGGCCCCGTCGCCGAACAGGCACGCGCTGATCAGCACGCCGGGATCGTCGTCGAGATACATCGCGGCGCTGCTGACCTCGACGCAGATCGACAGGACGCGGTTGCAGCGGTCGGTCGCGAGCAACGCGCGGCCGAGCTGCAGGTTCGGCAGCGCCGCACCGCATCCCTGGCCGACCAGGTCGAACGCGCCGACGTTCGCCCGC
>CAXTDA010000594.1:0-2373 GCA_964242935.1 uncultured Burkholderiaceae bacterium
GGCCCGGGTCCTTGATCTCGGTGTGGTTGTAGCTGCCGCCGACCGAGACCTTGAAGCGGTCGCTCAGCAGCGCTTCGAGGTTGAATTCGGCGCCTTCGCCGGTGGACCTGGCCGCGTTCAGCAGCCGGGTCACGTTGCTGCCGCCGCCGACGGCCGTGAGCTGCTGGTCCCTGACGTCGAAGTGGTACACGTCGAAGCTGACGCGCGCGGTCCGGTTCAGCAGGTCGGCCTTCACGCCGGTCTCGAACGACGTGGTGGTCTCGGGCGCCGCGGACGTGAGCGCCTGCCCGCTCGACGGCGAGCCGAAGCTCGCGCCCCGGAAGCCGGTCGCGGCGCGCGCATAGACGCTCAGGTCCTGGTTGATCTTGTAGGTCCCGGCAATATCGCCCGTCGTCTTGACGCCGCCGAGCTTGACCGCCCCGGGGTCGGTGAAGCCGATCCGCTTCGTGAACGTCTTCTTGTCGTTCGTGTAGCGAAGGCCCGCGCGCAGGTTCAGTTGCGACGTCAGGTCGTAGGTCAACGACCCGAAGGCCGCGTAGGCCGCGTTCAACTGCGACGTGGTTGCATAGGAGCTCTCGGCGCCGGTCCGCGTCACGTACGTGTAGTTCTCGGCGGTCAGGTCCTCGAAGAAATAGTAGAGGCCCGCCTGCCAGCCGAACGGGCCGGCGATGTCGGACGACACGCGCAGCTCCTGCGTGAACTGCTTGTGATCGCTGACGCCGCCGCCGGTTTCGACGGGGAACGGCGTGTTCGTCGAGTCGCCGCCGTCGATGTCGCCGCGCGTGAAGTAGCGTCCGATCGTCTCGTAGCCGGTGATGGAATTCACGTTGAAGCCGTCGAATTTCCACGTCAGGTTCGCGTTCGCGCCCTGCGTCCGCAGGTTCTGCTGGTTCTTCCCGTTCGACGTGATGAAGTTCTCGTTGAAGTTGTCGACGAGGTCGTTGGTGCCCCGCTTGATGATGTTGGCGCGGAACACCCGCGCGCTGCCCGACAGCGCACGGGCATGCACGTTGAAGAGCGCGCTGAACTGCGCGTTCGGCTGGTACAGCAGCTGGATGCGGGCCGCGCCGTCGTCGTAGCCCTCGGTGTTCGTGCCGTTGTAGAGATTGGTCGGATCGGCGCTGCTGACGTTGACCCAGTCGCGCCGATGCTCGCCGAGCACCGACGCGCGGATCGCCCAGTCGGGGCCGAGCGGGACGCTCGACGCGGCTTCGAAGTTGGTGGTGGCGAGCGTGCCGAACGACAGCGAGGCATAGCCGTCGGTCGCGCCGAGGACCGGCTTGACCGAGTTGAACTTGACGACGCCCGCCGGCGTGTTGCGGCCGAACAGGCTCCCCTGCGGGCCGCGCAGCACCTCGACGTTCTCGAGGTCGAAGATCGGGAAGCCCTTCAGGATCGCGTTCTCCTGGACGATGTCGTCGTAGATCAGCGAGACCGGCTGCGATGCATAGGTATTGAAATCGGTGTTGCCGTAGCCGCGGATGTAGACGCGCGGAAAGGTGCGGCCGTTCGACGACTCGATGTTGAGGCTCGGCACCTTGCCGCCGAGGACGCGGATGTCCTGCCCCGACGTCGCGATCGTCTCGAGCGTCTCGGGGCTGAGCACGGTCGCCGAGACCGGCACGTCCTTGTAGTTCTCGGTCTTCCGCTGCGCGGTGACGTTGACCTGTTCGAGTTGCAACGAGCCGCCCGCGGTCTGTGCGGGATCGGTCACGGCCTGCTGCGCGAGCGCGCCCGGGATCGGCCACGCGGCGGCCACCGCGAGGACGACGGCGAGAGGACGGATCGACTCGCGGATGCGCACGGGTGCGCGCTGCGCACGGACGGGACGCTTCGCGAGGCGCACTGGGGACGAACGCATGGACTTCCGATCAGAAGAGGACGACGGACCGCGGCGAACCGACCCGAAAGCGGGGCGGCATGAACAATTCGTGACGCGCGGTGGTCCACTGAGCACGACATATGCCAGACCGCGGGCGCACGATCCGGCGTCCTTCCGCGCACGATTCGTCACGCAACTCACGAATCGGCACGGCGTGCCGGATGCACCAGTTCGGCGCCCCTGTCGGTGCATGCGACAAGTCGGGGCGCCCCGGTCGAAGCGTCGTCAGCCGCGCAGCACGTCCCAGAGCTCACGGTCGCGCGCGGCGGTCCAGATGCGCGGATGCTCGATGCCGGCCAGCTCGTCCCAGGCGCGCGACACGTCGAAGGGCAGCACGTGCTGGAATACGGGCCAGTCGCCGAAGCGCGGCTTCATCGCCCGTTCGGCTCGCTCGTAGCAGCGCCGCAGGTCGTCGCCGGCGGCGCGGCCCTCAGCGACGCTGTCGAGCAGCGTCGCGAGGAAGCTCTTCGTCAGGTCGATCGCTTCGGCAC
>CAXTDA010000595.1:0-2368 GCA_964242935.1 uncultured Burkholderiaceae bacterium
GCACGCCGAGCAGCGGGCGGCGCTCCGCGACCGCCTGCGCGCCGCCGCCGACGCGAGGGACTCCGGCAACGGCGCCCCGTGGACCGAGGGCCTGAGCGAGCTCGGCCACGACGACCTGGTGCGGCGCGCGGCGTCCGTGCAGTCTGAGAACCGCTCCCTCGAGAGCGACCGCCTGCGCCTGCTGCGCCTCTTCGACCAGTCGCTGTCCTTCACCGTCTTCATGCGCGAACCGGACCATGTCGTCGAGCTCGCGAACCCGGCGTACCTGCGGATGGTCGGCGAGGAGGACCTGCGCGATCGCCGCTACAACGACGCGCATCGCGGCGACGCCCCGGTCCCGATCAAGCTGCTCGACGCGGTCTACGAGAGCGGCGTTCCGATCGTCGAGCACGTGCTGCCGCTGCGCGTGCCGGACGGTCACGGCGGCCTCGAGACGATCTACGTCGACATCGTGATCCAGCAGATCGTCGAGCCGTCGGGCAAGGTCGTCGGTGTCTTCATGCAGGGCAACGACGTGACGATGGCCAAGGCGACGCGCGACGAGCTGCACGCCTATCGCACGCGCCTCGAGGAGATGGTCGCCGAACGGACCCGCGCGCTCGAACGCAGCGAAAGCGAACGCCGCAGCGCCGAGGCCGCCCTGCATCGCGCGCAACGGCTCGAGGCGGTCGGCAAGCTGACCGGCGGCGTCGCGCACGACTTCAACAACGTGCTGCAGATCATCCGCGGCAACCTGCAGCTGATGCAGCGGAACTTCGGCGACCGCGGCGCGCTGGCATCGCGGATCGACGCGGCGCTCGACGGCGTCGATCGCGGCGCGAAGCTGTCGTCTCAGCTGCTCGCGTTCGGCCGGCGGCAGCCGCTCGAGCCGGTGGTGGTCGACCTCGGTCGGGTGATGGGCGGGATGGACGACCTGCTCCGGCGCGCGCTCGGCGAATCGATCGAGATCCGGACGCGCGTCGCGCCCGGGCTGTGGAACACGCTGGTCGACGTCACGCGTCTCGAGAACGTCATCCTCAACATCGCGATCAACGCGCGCGACGCGATGGCGCACAACGGCCGCCTGACGATGGAACTGCAGAACGTCGTCGTCGACGAACTGCATGCGCGGCGCGACACGGGCCTCTGCCCCGGCGACTTCGTGACCCTCGCGATCTCCGACAGCGGGTCCGGCATGACGCCCGAGGTGCAACGTCGCGCGTTCGAACCGTTCTTCACGACGAAGCCGGAAGGCGAAGGCACCGGCCTCGGCCTGTCGATGGTCTACGGCTTCATGAAGCAGAGCGGCGGCCACGTGTCGCTCTACAGCGAGCCGGGCCAGGGCACGACCATCCGCCTCTACCTGCCGCGTTCGCTGGACCCGCCGACCGACGTCACGCTGGTGCCGCCGACGGTGCCGGCGCGCGGCAACGGCGAGACGATCCTGGTCGTCGAGGACGACGAGGCCGTGCGAGTCACGGTCGTCGACACGCTGGTCGATCTCGGCTACCGGGTGCTGCGCGCGGCCGACGGGCAGAGCGCGCTGACGATCGTCCGCAGCGGCGCCGCGATCGACCTGCTGTTCACCGACGTGATCATGCCGGGACCGGTCGCGAGCACCGAGATGGTGGTTCAGGCGCAGGCCTTGCTGCCGAGGCTGCGCGTGCTGTTCACGTCCGGCTTCACGCGCGATGCGATCGTGCATCGCGACCGGCTGCAGGCCGGCGTCCACCTGATCAGCAAGCCGTACGCGCGCGACGAACTCGCGCGGAAGCTGCGGCAGCTGCTCGACGACGAGCCGTCGCCGTTTCCGGCCGACCTTTCACTGGACCCCGTCGAACCACCCGTGCCGACCGAACCCGTCTTGCCCGACCCACCGCCTGCCGTCGCCGCGGCGACGCCCCCCACCGCGCGGCGACGCGTCCTCCTCGTCGAGGACAGCGAGGAAGTGCGCGAGACGACGATCGAGTTCATCGACGAAGTCGGCTTCGACGTGGTCGCCGTCGCCGATGCCGAGGCGGCGCTGGACAAGCTCGCCGACGAACGCTACGACGTCATCTTCACCGACGTCAGCCTGCCCGGCATCAGCGGGATCGAACTGCTGAAGCGCGTCCTGCTCGCGGATCCCGGCCAGCCGGTCGTGATCGCGTCGGGCTACGGCGGCGACCTCGGCAAGCAGAGCTTCGGTCCGAGCGTCGCCGTGCTCGCGAAGCCGTACGACCTCGCGGCGCTCGAGCGCACGCTGATCCAGGTCCTCGCGGCGCGCGGATAGCCCCGCGCTCACACGGACCTTCATGCTCTGGGTCAAGTCGCTGCACGTCATCTTCGTCGTCTCGTGGTTCTCGGGACTGTTCTACCTGCCGCGCCTGTTCGTCAACCTCGCGCTCGA
>CAXTDA010000596.1:0-2365 GCA_964242935.1 uncultured Burkholderiaceae bacterium
GGCCTCACGCGCGGCGCCGGCCCCGCCTCCGGCGAGCGCCGCCGCGAGCGTGGCCGGTTCGGCGGCGACGATCCAGATCCTGAACGGCCCGAACGCCGGCAAGGAGCTGATGCTGTCGAAGGCGCTGACGACGCTCGGGCGGCCCGGCGTGCAGGTCGCGGTGATCACGCGGCGCCAGCAGGGCTACTACATCACGCACGTCGAAGGCACGTCGTTCCCGGTCGTCAACGGCAAGGCGCTCGGCCTCGACGCGACGGCGCTGACCAACCACGACATCATCGAACTGTCCGGGACCAAGATGGAGTTCTTCTTCCGCTGATCGCGTCCGACGACGCGATCCGCGGCCCCCGGCCATGAAACCCGTCCCGATTCCCGCGCGGCACCGCGACGTGCCCGATCCGGCGGCACGGCCGGGCGGCGAACGGGCAGGCTCCGCCGACCTGGGGGCGCGGCTGCTGTTCTCGCGGAACATCCAGCACGTCGCGACGCGGGTGCATGCGATGCAGACCGTCGACGACATCCTTCTCGACGCCGGCGCCGACATCAAGCGCGTCTTCAACGCCGAGCGGCTGCACATCTTCGTCGTCAGCGAGGACGGTCGCCTGCTGCATTCGAAGGTGCGCGGCGCCGACGGCACCGTCAGCGACTTCCGGCGACCGATCAAGACGAACAGCCTGGTCGGTGTCGTCGCGCAGACGCAGGTCGAGGTCAACCTGCGCGATGCGGCCGATCCCGACGAACTGTTGTCGGTGCATCCGGACCTGCAGGCGTCGAGCGCCTTCGGGATCGAAGCCGGCGCCGCGCCGCGCCAGGTGCTGGCCGCGCCGATCGTCCATCGCGGCAAGCGCGGGCAGGTCGGCGAGCTGCTCGGCGTCGCGCAGCTGATCAACAGCCGCTCGGGACAGCCCTTCGGCGCGGCCGAGATGGAGGGCTTCCGCGAGCTTTGCGACACGCTCGCCGTCGCGATCCGCAATCGGCGGAAGGAGGCCGATCTCGCGGCGCTGTCGGCGCGTCCGGTGCGCTCCAAGTACGACGCGCTGGTCGCCGACGGGCTGATCTCCGCCGAGGAGATCAAGCTCGCCGCCGCGTCCGCGCGACGGAAGGGCGTCGACATCGAGGAGATCCTGCTGATCGAGTTCCAGGTCGATCGCCGGGCGATCGGCGCCGCGCTGTCGACGTTCTTCGACGTTCCCTACGAGCCGTTCAAGGCGGACCGGCCGAAGCCGCTCGACCTCGTCAAGCAGATCAAGCGCGACTATGCGCAGTCCGCGCAGTGGGTGCCGGTGGAAGATGCCGCCGAGGGCCTCGTGGTGCTGACCACCGATCCCGAGCGCATCCAGTCGTCGCGCGTGGTGTCGAACATCTTCCCGCGCTCGCCGAAGATCGCCTACCGCGTCACGACGGCCGACGAGTTCGAGCGGACGCTGGATCAGTTCTTCGGCGAGGACTTCGCCGCCGGATCGATCAACGACTTCCTGAAGGAAAGCGAAGCGGGGCTCGCGGAGTTCGCCGAGACGACCGACGAAGCGGCCGCGGCGGCGGACAACGAGCTGGTGAAGTTCGTCAACAAGGTCATCGTCGATGCGCATCACCAGGGCGCCTCGGACATCCACATCGAGCCGTATCCGGGGCGGCAGAAGACGGTCATCCGCTTTCGCAAGGACGGATCGCTGACCCCGTACACCGAGGTGCCGCCGAGCTATCGCGCGCCGCTGATCGCGCGGATCAAGATCATGTGCGACCTCGACATCTCCGAGAAGCGGAAGCCGCAGGACGGCAAGATCAAGTTCAAGAAGTACGGGCCGCTCGACATCGAGCTGCGGGTCGCGACGATCCCGTCGGCGGGCGGCGTCGAGGACGTCGTGATGCGGATCCTGTCGGCGGGCAAGCCGTTGCCAATCGATCAGCTCGGCCTGACGCCGCACAACTTCGAGCGGCTGAAGCCGGTCATCGCGAAGCCGTACGGTCTCTTCTTCGTCTGCGGACCGACCGGGTCCGGCAAGACCACGACGCTGCACTCGATCCTCGGCTCGCTGAACACGCCGGAGACCAAGATCTGGACCGCGGAGGACCCGGTCGAGATCACGCAGAAGGGTCTTCGCCAGGTGCAGGTCAACCGCAAGGCCGGCCTCGACTTCGCCACCGTGATGAAGTCGTTCCTGCGCGCCGACCCCGACGTCATCATGGTCGGCGAGATGCGCGACAAGGAGACGGTGGCGATCGGCATCGAGGCGTCGCTCACCGGTCACCTCGTGTTCGCGACGCTGCATACCAACAGCGCGCCGGAGTCGATCACCCGCCTGCTCGACATGGGGATGGACCCGTTCAACTTCGCCGACGCGCTGCTCGGCGTCCTCGCGCAGCG
>CAXTDA010000597.1:0-2358 GCA_964242935.1 uncultured Burkholderiaceae bacterium
GCAGCGCGGTCCAGCCCGGCCGGTTCACCTCGGCGTCGCGGGCGAGCAGCGCGTCGACGAGCGCGCGCTTGTTCCGGTAGGCCGCGAGCATCAGCGGCGTCTCGCTCGACACGTTGGTCGCCTCGATGTCGGTCGTCGGCTCGGCGATCAGGAACTGGGCGACCCGATCGGCGTCGTTCCGGATCGCCGCGATCAGCAGCGTGTCGCCGCGTGGATCGAGCGATCGCGGGTCGACCACCGTAACCAGGCGGCGCACGTCGCGGAGGTTGTCGATCGCGGCGGCGCCGAACAGGTCGTCGACCGTGGCGGCCGCCAACGCCTGCAGCGTCGCCAGCGCCAGAGCCAGCCCGAGCCATCGCCGCGTGCGCCCGCTCATCAGCGCACGGCCGCGCGAAACAGCCGGAAGAAGTTGTCGGTGGTCGCCTTGCCGATCTCGTCGACCGGGACGCCCCGCAGCTCGGCGACCTTCGCGGCGACGTGCGAGACGAAGGCGGGCTCGTTCGTCTTGCCGCGGAACGGCACCGGCGCGAGGAATGGCGAGTCGGTCTCGACCAGCAGGCGGTCGAGCGGGACGCGACGCGCGACGTCGTGCAGATCCTTCGCGTTCTTGAACGTGACGATGCCCGACATCGAGATGTGGAAGCCGAGGTCGAGCGCCGCTTCGGCCACCGCCCAGGTCTCGGTGAAGCAGTGCATGACGCCGCCGACGCGTTCGGCGCCCTCCTCGCGCAGGATGCGCAGCGTGTCGTCGGCCGCGGCGCGCGTATGGACGACGAGCGGCTTGCCGGCCTCCCGTGCGGCGCGGATGTGGACGCGGAACCGCTCGCGCTGCCATTCGAGGTCGCCGGTCAGCCGGTAGTAGTCGAGCCCGGTCTCGCCGATCGCGACGACCTTCGCCCGGTCGGCCAGCGCCAGCAGGCGCTCGACGGACGGTTCCTCGGTGTCCTCGTGGTCCGGGTGAACGCCCGCCGACGCGAACAGGTACGGGGCGCTCTCGGCCGTGGCCAGCACCTGCGGAAACTCGGCCAGGTCGACCGAGATGCAGAGCGCGTGCGTGACGCGATGCTCGGCCATGCGGTCGAGCACCGCCGGCAGGCGCGTCGCGAACTCCGGGAAATCGAGGTGGCAATGCGAATCGACGAACATGGCTGCTCAGGTCGGGGGGACGGCGCCGGGCGCCTGGGGAACGCGCAGGCCGACGATCACCAGGTCGCGCTCGACCCCGGCGAGCGACGCCCCCCCGGGCCGCGTCCCCCAGCGCGCGAAACCAAGGCGTTCGAAGAGGCCGAGGCTCGCGGTGTTGTGCCCGAAGATGAAGCCGAGCAGCGTCTTCACGCCGTAGCGCGGCGCCTGGTCGATCGCCCGCTCGAGGAACGCGCGGCCGAGCCCGCGCCGCCGGACCGCCTCGTCGAGGTAGATGCTGACCTCGACGCTCGCGCCGTACGCCGGCCGCCCGTAGAAGTCGGAGAAACTGAGCCAGCCGACGACGGTGCCACCCGCCTCCGCGACCCACAGCGGCCGCCGCGCGGCGTCGTGCGCGGCGAACCACGCGGCCCGGCTCTGGACGCTGACCGGTTCGAGATCGGCCGTGACGCCGCGGCCGGGGATCGTCGCGTTGTAGATCGCCACGATCCTCGGCAGGTCGCGCTCGTCGGCATCCCGGAATGCGATGCTGGTCATCGACTTGCCCGGCCGTGCCGGCGGTCAGACGGTATGGGTCGTTCGCGAGGACTTGATCGCCGCCCCGAGGATGTCCTCGATGCGACGCCGGGCCACCCGGCCGCCTTCGTCGTCGGCGAAGTGGACACCGATTCCCTGCGCCTTGTTGTTGTGCGCACCCTGCGGCGTGACCCAGGCGACCTTCCCGGCCACCGGAAACTTGGCCGGGTCGTCCATCAGCGACAGCAACAGGTAGACGTCGTCGCCGAGCGCGTACGGCCGACCGGTCGGCACGAAGATGCCGCCGTGCTTCAGGTACGGCATCCAGGCGGCGTACAGCGCCGCCTTCTCCTTGATGTTGAGCGACAGCACGCTCGGCCGTGCCACCGGCGCGGCGGATTTGGGGTCGTCACTCATCGCGCATCGATTCGGCTCGCGTCGGTCGCAGTCGTTCGCCTCCGGCCGAGGTCACTGCGTCGGCGTAGGCCGTCAGGACGCTTTCGAACAACAGCCGGGTATTCAAGGGATGATCGATCGTGTCGCGCACCGCGGTGAGGCGCTGCATCAGCTTCATCATCGCGTCGAGACGCGCCCCGCCGGTCAGTGCCGCGATCGTCGCCGAGTGGGCTGGATGATAGCGTATCCGACCGCCGAGCCGCATCGCGATGCAGTCCGCCAGCCACTGCTGCACGCCGCGAA
>CAXTDA010000598.1:0-2346 GCA_964242935.1 uncultured Burkholderiaceae bacterium
GACGCAGCCGAGGCGCCGGTGCATCGTTCACCTCGCCTTCGCGTTCTCCGCCTCCTGCAACGCCCGCCACATCACCTTCCCCGTCCCCGACTTCGGCAGCGCATCGACGAACTCCACGATCCGCGGGATCTTGTACGCGGCCATGTGCTCGCGCGCCCATTCGATGATCGCGTCGGCGACCTCCGGCCCGCGCGCGTCGCCCCGCGGAACGATCAGCGCCTTCACCGTCTCCCCCCGATACGCGTCGTAAGCGCCGATGATGCAGGCCTCCTGCACCAGCGGGTTCCGGTACAGCATCGCCTCGACCTCGGCCGGCCAGACCTTGAAGCCGGACGCATTGATCATCCGCTTCAGCCGGTCGACCATGAAGAAGTAGCCGTCCTCGTCGATGCGGCCGAGGTCGCCGGTCCGGAAGAAGCGCTTGCCGTCGTGCTCGATGAACGCGTCGGCCGTCTTCGCCGCGTCGTTCCAGTAACCCTGGAACACGCCGGGCCCGCACGTGATGATCTCGCCGGTCGCGCCCTGCGGCTGCTCGACCAGCGTGTCCGGGTCGATGATCCGCGAGTCGGTGTCGCAGATCGGCACGCCGAGGCATTGCTTCTTCGCGCGGTGCGGCGGGTTCGTGTGCGACGCGGCGATGGTTTCCGACAGGCCGTAGCCTTCGACGAAGTCGAGACCCCACAGGTCCTTGACCTTCTGCGCGACGGCTTCGGGCATCGCCGCGCCGCCACCGGACATGAACGTCAGGCTCGACAGGTCGTACTCGTCGATCCGCGGGTTCGCGAAGAGGTCGATGACCATCGTCGGGATGCAGGTCCAGTTGGTCACGCGGTTCCGCGCGATGGCCTCGGCCGCGAGATGGCGGTCCCAGCGCGGCAGGACGACGTTGCAGCCGCCCGCGAAGATCAGGCTGTTCATCGCCTGCATCCCGGTGACGTGGAACATCGGCACGACCCCGAGCGCGACGGTCTGGGGCCCGACGCCGCCCCATTGCGCGCCGAAGTACATCACGTGCATGACCGATCGGTGCGTATGTACGCATCCCTTCGGCTTGCCGGTCGTGCCCGACGTGTACGGCATCACGCACCAGTCGTCCGGGCCCGCTGCCGACGGTCGCGGCGTCCGCCCCGCGTCGATCGCATCGCGCCACCGCGTGACGCCCTCGCTCGCATCGACGCTGAACGGCGCGCGGGCGAATTCGGGCAGCACCAGGTCGGTCGGCGCGGTCAGCGCGTCCGAGTAGGCGCCGACCAGCGCGTGCTCGAACGTCGCGATGCCCTCGGGCTGGCCCTTCATCAACGGCGCGAACTGCGTCCAGCTGTCCTGCGCGCAAAGCAGCACCCGGGCACCGCTGTCCTCGACGTAGTGCCTGAGCTCGTCGGTCTTCAGCATCGGGTTGACCGGCACGACGAACGCGTCGGCGCGCAGGATCGCGTAATAGCCGACGACGAACTGCGGGCTGTTCTGGAAGTTGAGCAGGACCCGGTCGCCGCGTCCCACGCCGCACGCCTCCTGCAGCCATCCGGCGATCGCTTCGGCCTGGCGACGCAGCTCGCGATAGGTCAGGACCGAGTCGTAGAAGACGACCGCGGGTGACTCGGGAAAGCGCGTCGCGCTGACCTCGAGGTTGTACCAGAGGCTGGTCGCCGGGAGCTCGAGGTGGTGAGGGAAGCCGGCGGGCCAGAAGCGGTAATGAAGTGGATGGCGCGGCGGCTCGCGGCGCGACGCGGCCGCGCCTGCACCATCCGCCGCGGATCCGACATCCGCTGCGACATCCATCATGGGTCTCCTCCGGGTCATCGAGGTCGGCCGTTCGAATCGCGGCGACGCCTCGGCGTGGTCTCCCGCGGACTCTACACCGGCGGGTGGCCGCGGGAGGCGTCCGTCACTGCGTCCGCGGGCCGGCGAGCCGGCGCGACCGGCCGACGCGCCAGCACGCGAGGGCGAGAAACACGCTGCAGACTTGGCCCACGGCGAGCGACAGGGCCGATGCCGACAGGATCGGCGCGAGCACGCCGGCCGCGACCGCGCCGAGCATCGTCTGCACGAACGACTGGCACGAGGCCGCGACCCCGCGATGCGTCGGGAACAGGTCGAGCACCATCAGCGTTACCCCCGGCGCGCACAGCGACATGCCGATCGTGTAGACGAAGATCGGCGCGACCGACCACGGCACCATCGCCGCGAACGACGCGTGGTACGCGAGGTTGACGAGCGACGCGCACCCCATCAGCACGAAACCCGCGCGGACCTGCCGGCCGACGGTCCAGCGTCCCGCGAGCCGGTTCGCGAGCAGCGCGCCGAGGAAGATGCCGGCGACCGACGGGATGAAGAACCAGCCGAACT
>CAXTDA010000599.1:0-2343 GCA_964242935.1 uncultured Burkholderiaceae bacterium
GCGGCCAGAGCGTCTTCCACTTCGCGTGGAACCAGTCGACGCCGTTGCAGGCCCAGCTCGCCGCACCGTCCGAACGCACGCCGCCCGGGTACTTCCAGCACGCCTGCTGCTCCGTGCCCTGGTGCAGGACGACCAGCGCGCCGAGCGCCGCGAGCAGGATCACCACGACCAGCACCGCGATCATCGACGCGTGCAGCACCGCGTTCTTCCCGCGCGTCAGGTCGCCCGCGATCATCGACAACAGGTGAACGCCGAAGGTCGACGCCAGCGCCGTGATCGACAGCGTGCGCAGGTCGGCGCTGCCGAACAGCAGCGACAGCACGACCAGCACGACCTCGAAGCCGTACAGCAGCTTCATGCCGTGGGTCCACCAGCGCTGGTTCAACGTGCCGGGCAGCGACACCGCGACGATCCCCTGGATCGTCAACCCGAGCCGCGCCAGCCAGCGCGACGGCAATTCGCCCGCGCCGTGCTGCTTGCTGATCACCTGCAGCACGCGGCCGGTGATCGTGACCGCACGGGCCGCGCTCTTCATCGTCAGCTCCGGGTCCGGCTTCGGATCGATCTCGCGCGTGGTCCGCACGAAGTCCATCAGCTTCGCTTCGGTCAGCAGCGACACCAGCACGCTCTCCATGCTCGCGCGCTCGGCGGGACTGCCGGTCCATAGCCGCCGGAACTGCTTTCGCAACGCTTCGTCGGGCGTCCCCTCGCCGGGCGTCGCGTCGAGCGCCCCGACGACGAGCGACGTCAGCTTCGCGCGGCCGTCGGGAACCAGCGTCTTCGCGAGGATGCGACGCTGGGCGCGTTCGATCAGCTCGTGCCGCACCACGGCCGTGTCGTCGTCGGTCATCGGCAGCAGCGCCTGGATCAGCCGCTCCGCGCCGTCGAGCTGGCCCCACATGATGTCGTTCAGACGCCAGCGTCGATCGAGGAACGCGCCGAAGTTCGCGAGCGCGGTACCGGCCAGCTTCTTCCGCGTGCCGGTCGACTCGTCGATCAGGTTGGTCGCGTCGATCGGACTGATGCGGACCACCTCGACGGTCGACGGCTCGCCGGTCCCGGTGTCGTAGTAGAGCGGGAAGCTCATCTGGTCGAACGTGTCGAAGCGCAGGTAGTACGCCGACAGGAAGCGACGGAGGCGCTTGCCCGCGTCGCCGTTCAGCAGCGCCAGCTCGTCGCCCGAGAAGGAGACCGCCCGACCCGGCGCGGCATCGCCGACGCCGATGACGACTTCGTACGGTACCGTACCGTCGGCCGCCGGCGCGCCGGGTTCGACCGTGAGCTGCGGGCTGCCGAGCAGCCGCCATGCTTCGGCGGCCGCCGCGTCGAGCGTACCGGC
This sequence comes from uncultured Burkholderiaceae bacterium, assembly GCA_964242935.1. GTDB lineage: Bacteria > Pseudomonadota > Gammaproteobacteria > Burkholderiales > Burkholderiaceae_D > CAHJXF01. The sequence goes on from CAXTDA010000599.1 coordinate 1,340, forward strand.
CTCGCCCGGCGTCCCGCCGCCCTTCATGCTCATCGAAGCGATGCCGTCCAGGAGCCAGCGCTGGATCGGCGCGTCAGGCAGGCGATCGGCCTCCGCGAAGATCGCCTTCGCGCGGAACAGCACGCTCTCCTGCAACGTCCGCGATGCCGACGCCATGCGCGCCGCCTGCAGGTTGACCGCGACGGTGGTCGTCCCGTCGGCGGTGCCGGTCCGGATCGTGCCGTCGCCGCCGCCCGTCTCGTGCCCGAGGATGCGGAAGAGGATCGTGTTCAGCTCGTTGCGGATCTGCGCGATCGTCCCCGGCGCCGGCGGCGCGTCGATCGCCCGATTGACCTCGAGCAGCAGGTTGCGCGACGCGAGCAGTCCGCGCTTCAGCAACCGCAACACCGCCTCGCCTTCGCGGATCGCGCTTTGCGGCAGCGCATCGGGCAGCATCCTGAACGGCGGCGGCAGCGTGGCCAGCAACTGCGCCTCCTCCTCGGAAAACTCCGGCGGCGCGCCCGATTCCTTCGTGGTCGCCGAAGCGGGCGTCGCCGACCGCGCGGCCGCCTGCCTGTGGAACAGGCGCGTCAGCTTGTCGACCTTGCGGAGCAGGAAGCCGAGACGCCGCATCCGGTAGTCGATGTCGTACTGGTCGAGGAACGCGTTGATGGTCTGCCGACCGCCGGCGCCCTCGTCGTGGAAGTACCGCTCGCGCCACACGCGCACCAGCGCGCGCAGCGCGTACTGCGTGTCGGCGTCGCCGTCGACCTCGGCGCGGTTGCCGAGCCGGTCCGCGAGGCCGTCGGTGACCGAGTAGACGCGCAGCCGCTGGTACGGCAGGATCGCCGTCCCGTAGTAGCGGACCATGTCGCTCAGCTTCAGCGCCGACCAGTCGGGGACCGTCTTCTTCTCGGTCAGCTTGATCGCGAAGGGGTCCAGCACGTCGATGCTGAGCTCGCCGAGGCGTACCACGCGTTCGATCCGCTCGATCCGCCGGTTGCGGGTCAGCACCGCCTGCAGGT
>CAXTDA010000600.1:0-2333 GCA_964242935.1 uncultured Burkholderiaceae bacterium
AAGGAATCGGGCGCGACCCAGCCCGGCGTGCGCCAGGTCGGCGAGATCGGCGAGCCGCTGGTACGCCCAGTCGCTGTTCATCGCCGCGTCGCGAATCCGCGCCAGCACGGCGGGCTGGACGTCGCCCGGTGCGGGGACGTCGGCGGCCGACGCGCGGTCGCCGAGCAGCGCGGCGGAGACGAGAAGTGCGGCGTGGAAGAGCAGGGCGGGGCGTGGCATGAGGCGGTGGGAGAATGCGCGGCGCCTCCGTCGAGGCGAGTTACTGGATTAGACACCCTTCCCCGCATGGAACCGGCCTCGCCCGATCTCTACGTCGCCGACACCGGCACCGCGCGCGGCCGCGGCGTCTTCGCGAACCGCGACTTCGTCGCCGACGAGCTGGTCGAGACCTGCACGGTCCTGCCGTACCGGATGTCGTTCGACAAGCTCAGCGTCGAGCTGCAGCACTGCGTCTTCAACTGGTCCGAGGACGGAGAACGCCTGCCGTTCCACGCCCACGCGATGGGCTTCGGCAGCTACTTCAACCACGCGAACCCGGCGAACCTGCGCTACGAGTCGGACCGGCCGCGACTCGAGATGCGGTTCTACACCGTCGTCGACGTCGCCCGCGGCACCGAGCTCACGATCAACTACAACGCCGAGGACGGCGGTCCGACGTGGGACGACGACTACTGGTTCGACGAGATGGGGATCAAGCGGCTCTGACGCGCTCCGCGGGCTCGATCGTCGCGTCGCGGACTGGCAGCGGCGAGTGCAACGTCAACCGCTCGTCGCGTTCGAACAGTTCGGCGATCCACTCGACGAACACGCGCACCTTGTTCGACAGGTTGCGATTCAGCGGATAGACGATGTGGATCGGCAGCGGCTCGGAGAGCCACTCGCCGAGCACGATCTCGAGGTCGCCGCGCTGGATCGCGGCCCGCGCGGTGCTGGTCGTCAGCTGGCCGATGCCGAGACCCGCGAGGCACGCGTCGTAGTAGACGCTCGAGTCGTTGACCGACAGCGGCGCGTCGAGCGTCAGCATCAGCGACTCGTCGTCCTTGCGGAAGTCCCACTCGAGCTGCCGCCCGGTGGTCGTCGAGAAGTAGTTGAGGCAGACGTGCCGCGACAGGTCTCGCGGGTGGGTCGGCCGGCCGTGCGCGACGAAGTACGACGGCGCCGCGCAGGTGATGAAGTGCATCGCGCCGAGCCGCCGCGCGATCAGGTTCTGGTCTGCGACGGTTCCTCCACGGATCGCGCAGTCGACGCCCTGCTGGACCAGGTCGACCGGCCGGTCGCTGCAGCCGAGCTCGAGGCGGATCGCCGGGTAGCGCGCCTGGAACTCGTGCATGACCGGGATCAGGTTCTCCCGCGCGAAGACGGTCGCGACGTCGACCCGGAGCCGGCCGCTGACCGACGCGTGATCGGTGGACAGCGACTCCTCGGCGTCGCGGACCTGGTCGAGGATCGCGACGCAGCGCTCGTAGTACGCGGCGCCGTCGGTGGTCACCGCGACGCGGCGCGTCGTGCGGTTGAGGAGGCGCACGTCGAGCAGCCGCTCGAGGTCGCGGATCGACGTCGTGACGGTCGCCTTCGGCATCCCGAGGCTCTCCGACGCGCGCGTGAAGCCGCCGGTGTCGACGACGCGGACGAACACTTCCATCGCTTGCAGCTTGTTCACGGGCATTCCAACGAACGACGATTGTTCATATTACTGAACAGTCATTTCGCTTTCCAGGGGTTTCAATTGCTCCAGTGCGTCAATATAGTCCTTACCTTGCAACGCAACAAAACCATACAGCCATGACTTCGCCCATCAGAATCCGCACCACCGCCGCCCTGTTGGCCGGCATCGTCCTCGGCGCCATCGCGCTCGGACAGGGCGTGTCCGCCGACCTGCACGTCCCTGCCGCGCGCCTGCTCGCCGCGGAGTGCCAGGGCTTCGAGGCGCTCGCGAGCGTCGGTCACAAGCCGCTCACCTGCGACGCGGTCGACGCGCCGAAGGGCTGAGATGAACGACGGCGCCGCGACCCGTGGATCGCTCGACGTCCGGGCGTTGACGATCCGCCGTCCCGTAGGCGCGCTCGATGCGCGCCTCTACGTGCCGGCCGGCGCGCGGAGCCACGAAGAGACCCTGCTCGTGTTCTTCCACGGCGGTGGCTTCGTCTCGGGCAGCCTCGACGCGAGCGACGCCTGCATGCGCGAGATGGTGGCGCACGTCGGGACCGTGCTGCTCGCGCCGACCTACGCGCAGGCCCCCGACCAGCCGTTCCCCGCCGCCGCCGAGGACGCGTACGCGGCGATCGTCGACTGCGCCGCGCATCCGCGCCGCTATCGCTGGACCGGCCGGACGC
>CAXTDA010000601.1:0-2320 GCA_964242935.1 uncultured Burkholderiaceae bacterium
GACGCGAACTCGACCTTGCCCGACGGCGTCGGGAAGCCGCCGTCGGCGAAGCGCGCGCCCTCCGGGCCGACGCTCGTCAGCCGCACCCAGCCCTGCGCCTTCGCGGCGTCGAAGCGCTCGCGGTCGCCGGTGAACCCGGCGCGCGCGATCGTCTCGTCGTCGTCGTCGAAGCAATCGTCGACGAAGCCCACCCGCTTCGCGAGCGCGGCGAAGATGCGCGTGTTCGGCCAGGCCTCGCCGAGCGGCGCGATCGCCGGGTTGTTGAACATCAGGTCGTAATGGCCGTACGGCTTCACGACGTCGAAGTGCTCGAGCTGCGTCGTCGCGGGCAGCACGATGTCGGCGTAATCGGCGGTATCGGTCTGGAAGTGCTCGAGCACGACCGTGAACAGGTCCTCGCGCGCGAAGCCGGCCGCGACGCGGCGCGAGTCGGGCGCGATCGCGACCGGGTTCGCGTTGTAGACGACGAGCGCGTCGATCGGCGTCCAGCCGGGAGCGTCCCGCACGCGCAGCAGGTCGTCGCCGATCGTCGTCATGTTGATCGTCCGCGGGTCGCGTCCGGCGAGCAGGTCCGGCCGCGTCAATGCCGCGCGGTCGACGGTGCCGGCGCCCGAGGTCGACAGCAGCATGCCGCCGGCCGCGTGACGGAACGCGCCGACCAACGCCGGCAGGCAGGCGATGTTGCGGACCGCCATGCCGCCGCCGCGGGCGCGCTGCACGCCGTAGTTGACGCGGATCAGCGCGCCGTCGCCGCGGCGCGCGACGGTGCCGTACTCGGCCGCGACCTGCTCGACCAGCGCCGCATCGATTCCGCAGACCGACGCGACGTATTCGGGCGTATATATCGCCGCCCGGTCCTTCAACGCGTCGAAGCCGATCGTGTGCCGCGTCACGTAGTCGTCGTCGATCCGGCCGTCGCGGATCAGCAGGTGCATGAGTCCGAGCGCGAACGCGGCGTCGGTCCCCGGCAGCAACGGCACGTGCAGGTGGCACTTCTCGGCCGTCAGCGACCGGTACGGGTCGATCGCGATCAGGCGCGCGCCGTTGCGCTTGGCGGCCTGCGCGCGGCTCCAGAAGTGCACGCTCGACGTGATCGCGTTCGCGCCCCAGAAGACGATCAGCTTCGCGTCCTGCACCCGTTCGATGTCGGTGCCCATCCGCGGGCCGAGCGTGTAGTCGTAGCCGACCGCGCCCGCCTCGGCGCAGATGCTCCGGTGCAGCCGGCTCGCGCCGAGGCGATGGAAGAAGCGCTGCGCCATCGACTCGCCCTGCACCAGGCCCATCGTCCCGGCGTAGCTGTACGGGACGATGCGCTCCGGGTCGACCGCCGCGATCGCGCCGAGCCGTGCGGCGACGATATCCAGCGCCTCGTCCCAGCCGATGCGTTCGAAGCGCCCCGCGCCTTTCGGCCCGACGCGCTTCAGCGGATGCAGCAGCCGGTCGCGGTGGTAGGTGCGCTCGACGTAGCGCGACACCTTCGTGCAGAGCGCGCCGCCGGTCGGCCGATGCTCGGGGTTGCCGGTGACGCGGAGCGCGACGCCGTCGCGGACCTCGACCAGCATCGCGCAGGTGTCGGGGCAGTCGTGCGGGCAGGCGGCCTTGACCACGCGGATCGCACCGTCGGGGGTGGCAGGAAGCGGCGAGACGGACGAGGAGTCGGGCATAGTGAGGCGCTGTTCGACCCGAAAGGATACCTGCATGCCGGGCCCGCTACAGGGGGTGCGCATCGTCGAGATGGTCGGCATCGGACCGGCCCCGTTCTGCGCGATGGTGCTCGCCGACCTCGGTGCCGACGTGCTGCGGATCGATCGGCCGCGAACGCCCGGGACCGGCGCCACGGCGCACGTCCTGCCCGCCGATCCCCGCTTCGACCTGATGGCGCGCGGCCGCCCGACGCTCGCGCTCGACCTGAAGCGACCGGCGGCGGTCGACGACCTGCGAACGATCGTCGATCGCGCCGACGCGGTGATCGAAGGCTTCCGCCCCGGGACGATGGAGCGTCTCGGGCTCGGGCCCGACGCCTGCCTCGCGCGGAACCCCCGACTGGTCTACGGCCGCATGACCGGCTGGGGCCAGGACGGTCCGCTCGCCCAGGCCGCCGGCCACGACCTCAACTACATCGCGATCACCGGCGCGCTGCACGCGATCGGGCCGCGCGACGGCAAGCCCGTCGTGCCGCTCAACTACATCGGCGACTTCGGCGGCGGCGGCATGCTGCTCGCGGTCGGCGTGCTCGCGGCGCTGCTCGAAGCGAAGGGCTCGGGACGCGGCCAGGTCGTCGACGCGGCGATGACCGACGGCGCCGCGCTGCTGTCGACGA
>CAXTDA010000602.1:0-2310 GCA_964242935.1 uncultured Burkholderiaceae bacterium
GGGACGGTGCCGACTTCACGCGCGCCGACTTCGACCGCATCACGTCGATCGACGACGCGGCGTGGAAGAACGAGTTTGCCCTGCATGCGGAGTTGTTCGCAAGGCTCGGACCCGGTCTGCCCCCAGCGCTTCTCGATGTATTGAAAAGCTACTTGAACCGGTTCGCGCATGGGCCATCGGACGCTGTCGAGCGGCCGGCCGTCGGTGATCGAGGCGCTCGCCGCAACGTGTTGCTCGAAGACAGTTTCACGAACGAGTTGCGCGATGTAGACGACATCTTCATTTCGCCGAAGCGTTTCATGGAAGTACTCGGTTTACATCAACAACAGCTTGCAGTGCTCGCAGGCGTCAATCGAACGACGATTGCATCGACACCTTCCAACGCCAAATTGCAAAGATTTATGCAGGAATCGGCGCGAGTCGTTTCTGCCGCCGAACACGTTGGTGGGGACCGGGCGCAAGCAAAATATTGGTTTCGCAACACGCCGATTTCTGCTTTCGAACATGAAACGCCTCTTGCTCTGGTCGGAACGGGCCATGCGGACGGATTGGTCCGATATCTCAGTTCGTTGGAAGGCGGATCGACTGGCTGATCTTGCTTGAAACGGCGATCGCTGCAGGATATGGGCTATTGCCGAGAAATCGGATGTCCTGGTCCTCGGCATGATGGGTTCCTCGCCGAGATAACGCGGCAGAGCACTTCGCAGATGAGCCCTCGCCGATCTTTGCACCGCGCCCTGCGCGCGATGACCGACGCGGCACCGCACCGCGTAGCGATCGTTGCCGACGGTCGTGCGCTGACGTATCGCGACTTCCAGCACGCGATCGGACGCGCGTCGAGCGTGCTGCGCGGAACGTGGTCCGTCGGCGCTGGCGATCGCGTCGCCTATCTCGGGTCGAACAGCGTCGACGAACTAGTGCTGCTGTTCGCGCTCGCGCGAGTCGGCGGCGTGTTCGTGCCCCTCAACACGCGCCTGACCACGGTCGAGCTCGCGGCGATCGTCGCGCACGCCGAGCCGCGCGTCGTCGTGACCGATGCGGCGTTCGCTTCACTCGGCACGGCGGCCGTGTCCGGTCGCGCTGCACGACGTTCGATCGACGAACTGTCGATGCCGTCGTCCGATGGTTCGACGTTCGGCGACGACGTCGATGCCGACGCGCCGCTGTTACTTGCCTATACGTCGGGCACGACCGGTACGCCGAAGGGCGCGCTGCACACGCACGCCGCGCTGCTCGCGAATGCCGCGGCGTCGATCGCTGCGCACGCGATGACGCCCGACGATCGCGTGCTGTCGGTGCTGCCGCTGTTCCATGTCGGCGGCCTCTGCATCCAGACCGTGCCGGCGTTGCTCGCGGGTGCGACGGTCGTGCTGCATCCGCGCTTCGATGCGGACGCGTGGCTCGCCGCGATCGCGACGATGCGGCCGACGTTGACGCTGATGGTGCCCGCGACGCTGCGCGCGGTGATCGGCCATCACGGCTGGGCGCGTACCGACCTCTCGTGCCTGCGCGTGCTGATGACCGGGTCGTCGATCGTGCCGCGTCCGCTGATTGATGCGGTCCACGCGCGCGGCGTGCCGGTCGGCCAGATCTACGGCAGCACCGAGACCGGGCCGGTCAGCGTCGCGCTCGGCGCCGCTCGGGCGCGAGACAAGGCCGGCTTCGCAGGCTGGCCGTGCTTCCCCGCGTCGGTCCGCGTCGTCGACGCGGCCGGCGCGGAGGTCGTCGACGGCACGGTCGGCGAAGTCCTCGTCCGGGCGCCGAACGTGATGCGCGGCTACTGGCGCGAACCGGCAGGCGCCGGGTTCCGCGACGGCTGGTTCGCGACCGGCGACCTCGGGCGCTTCGACGATGAAGGCTGCCTCGCGATCGTCGGCCGCAGTCGGGACCTCATCATCAGCGGCGGCGAGAACATCCATCCGGCCGAGGTCGAAGGCGTGCTCGCGTCGCTGCCGGGTGTCGCCGAGGTCGCCGTGATCGGCGTCCCCGACGAACGCTGGGGCGAAGTGCCGGCGGCGTTCATCGTCCGAAGCGACGGCAACGCTCGCCAGGTGGACGAGTCGACGATCCGGACCGCGCTCGCCGACCGCCTGGCGCGCTACAAGTGGCCGAAGCGCGTCGTCTTCGTCGACGCGTTGCCGAGGAACGCCATGGGCAAAGTGCAGGCGGATCGGTTGCGAAGCTGGTGGTAGCCGACGGAAACAAGTCACGCAGCCTCTCCGCTTCGTCGTCCCCGCGCCCGCGGGGGCCCCCCCGGGGGGGGGGGCCCTGCGTGGCCCCCCCCACCGCCCAGGGGGGGCGGCCGGGCGG
>CAXTDA010000603.1:0-2304 GCA_964242935.1 uncultured Burkholderiaceae bacterium
GGTTTGAGCTCCGGTAAGCTGTCCACGCCCACGCCGTCATTCATCCGGTAGCTGCGCGGCAGCGCGCGATCCGACATGATCCACATCAGCATGTGCGTCGATTCCGGCGACAGCGACGCGAAGTCCCAGAACGTGTCGTGCGCAGTCGCACCCTGCGGCATGCCGTGGTGCGGCTCGGGCTTCGCGGCATGGATCAGATCGGGGAACTTGATCGAATCCTGGATGAAGAAGACCGGGATGTTGTTCCCGACGATGTCCCAGTTGCCTTCGTCGGTGTAGAACTTGACCGCGAAGCCGCGGACGTCGCGCGCCGTGTCGGTCGCGCCGCGTTCTCCGGCGACCGTCGAGAAGCGCACGAAGACCGGGGTGATCTTGCCGGCCTCCTTGAACGGTGCGGCCTTCGTCAGCTCGGTGAGCGCGTCGTACGACTCGAAGAAGCCGTGGGCGCCCGACCCGCGCGCATGCACGATGCGCTCTGGAATCCGCTCGTGGTCGAAGTGGGTGATCTTCTCGCGGAGGATGAAGTCCTCGAGCAGCGTCGGACCGCGCAGACCCGCCTTCAGCGAGTTCTGGTTGTCGCCGATCGCGACGCCCATGTTGGTCGTCAGCGCCTGGCCTCCGCCGTTGACCCGGACCCGTTGCAGGGAGCCGTCGTTGCCGTTGTAGCCGTCGGCGGTGGCGGGGGCACCGGTCTTGGCGCTCGCGTTCGCCTCGCTGAGCGAACTGCCGGTCACTGCGGGCGGCGCCTCGCCGTGGGCGCCCTCCAGCGGCGCGTAGCTGCTGTCCCGGTCGTATTCGAGCGGCTTGTTGCTGTTGTACGGCATCGAGCCGACGACGGCGTTGGTCGCCGCCGCCTTCTGCGCGAGGATGTCGTCGCCCGGTGAGGCGGGGTGCGATGGCCCGCTCGCCGTGCCCCGCGATGCGGCTTTCGTCGATTTCGTCTTGGCGTCGGAACCCTTCGCCGCCTTCTTGCTGGTCGCCATGCCTGTTCTCCAATGGAGCAGTTGCCTTCCGAGGATCGGAATGCAGGGGGTCTCGGCACTCCCGCGGATGAAGCGAGGGGAAGCCGGCGTAGAGGCGATACGGATGGTCGTTTGGCGACCGTCGCCCGATGCAGCCGATCGATGACCGGCTGCGAGGTGTCAAGCTTCGGGAGGACGCCGGAACGCCCGCATAGGTCGACAGGCGTTCCGGCAGGTAAGGAACACTGATGCCATCGGACTACTGCTCGGCGGTCCCCGGCTCCGCCATCTTGCGATGCTGCTCGGCGAGGACCGTCGCCGGGATCACGTTCGCCATCGTCGCCTGAAGCTTGTTCTTCATCCCCGCGACGACGTCGGCGTCGCCGGACATCATCGCTTCGAAGCCGACCTTCGCGACGTCGGCCGGATCGTCCTTCTTCGACGTGCCGACCTTCGTGTCCATCATGTCGGCCCGCTCGAAGAACTCGGTTTCGGTCGCACCCGGCATCAGCACCGAGACCGTGACGCCGGAATCCTTCAACTCGTTTCGCAGCGCGTACGAGAACGAATCGAGGAACGCCTTGCTGCCGTTGTAGACCGCCTGGAAGCTGCCCGGCATCAGGCCCGCGATCGACCCGGTGATGAGGATCTTTCCCTGACCCCGCGTGCGCATGTCGCGGCCGACGCGCTGCACGAGGTAGACCGTGCCGACGACGTTCGTGTCGATGACGAAGCGCGCCTCGCTCCAGTCCTGGTCGAGGAAGCCCTTGCCGAGTCCGCGGCCCGCGTTGGCGAGCAGCGCGTCGACCGGACGTCCCGCCGTCGCGGCATACAGCCGGTCGACGCCGTCCGTCGTGGACAGATCCACGACCAGCGCGTCGACGTGGACGCCACAGGCGCGCAGCTCGAGGGCCGCTTGCTCGATCGAAGCCTCGTCGGCCGCGATCAGCAGATCGAAGCCGTGATCCGCGCATTGCCGCGCGAGCTGTCGGCCGATACCGCTCGAGGCGCCGGTGACGATTGCGTACTTGCCTTTCATCGATTCCATGGAGTCTCCCTCAGAAGAGCTGGGGTACGGAGCCCTGGCCGGCCGCCGCGTCCGTGGTCGCAGTCGTCGGTCGAAGTCCCGGCGTGAGGACGACCTTCCGGCAGCCTTCCTCCTTGTCGTTGAAGATCCGGTAGCCGTGCGCCGCGTCGTCGAGCGACAGGTGGTGCGTGATGATCACCTCGGGCGAGAGGCGGCCGTTCGAGATGTGGTCGAGCAGCTCGGGCATGTAGTGCTGCGCATGGGTCTGGCCGCCCTTGAACGTCAGGCCCTTCTCGAACGCGTCGCCGAACAGGA
>CAXTDA010000604.1:0-2298 GCA_964242935.1 uncultured Burkholderiaceae bacterium
GGGGTGGGCCGCGCGCCTCGGCGTCGCGTCCCCCTCCGGGGGCGGCCGCGGGGCCCCCGGGGCGGGCGCGGGGGCGCCGCTGGTCGTGCGGGTCAACCGCCGCAGGACGACGCGTGACGCGTATCTGACTCGCCTCGACCGCGAGGGCATCGACGCACGGGCGCTCGGCGACGACGCGGTGCGCTTCGACCGTGCGCGACCGGTCCAGCGCATCCCGGGCTTCGTCGACGGTCTCGTGTCGGTCCAGGACGAGGCCGCGCAACGCGCCGCGCCGCTGCTCGACGTCACCGACGGGATGCGCGTGCTCGACGCCTGCGCGGCACCGGGCGGCAAGACCGGCCACCTGCTCGAGCGTGCCGACGTCGACCTGGTGGCGCTCGACGCCGACGCGGCGCGGCTCGCGCGGGTCGGCGACAACCTCGCGCGGCTCGGCCTGACCGCGGAGCTCGTGACCGGCGACGCCGCGAATCCGTCCGGCTGGTGGGACGGCAAGCGCTTCGATCGCATCCTCGCCGACGTGCCGTGCACCGCGTCCGGCATCCTTCGACGTCATCCGGACATCCGCTGGCTGCGCCGCGAATCCGACGTCGCGCGGCTGTCGCGAACCGCGCAACAGATCACCGCGGCGTTGTGGTCGATGCTGGACCCCGGTGGTAGATTGCTTCTCGTGACTTGCTCCCTGTTCCCCGAAGAATCCCTGGGCCATGCGGCGCTGTTCGCGGCGCGTCATGCCGATGCCGTCGCCGTGCCGGGCCCCGGACAACTGCTGCCCGCCCCGCTTCCGGGAAGCGGGGACGACGCGGACCACGACGGTCTCTTCTTTGCGGCCTTCGAAAAGATGCGCTGATGGGGTCCGGGATCGCGCGTCCTGTACCCGCCTTCCCGCGTCTGGCCGCTGCCGGCGTGCGCGCCGGGCGCCGGCTCGCGTGGCTGTTCGTCGCGCTCGCCTGCGTCTTCGGGATGGTCGGTCCGGTGCGCGCGAATCCCGATCGCATCGAGACCGAGCAGGCGAGCTTCGAGTCGCGCGATGACGGCTACTACTTCGTCGGCGACTTCGACATCGACCTGAAACCGCGCATTGCGGAAGCGCTCGACCGTGGGCTGACGCTCTATTTCGTCATCGAAGTCGAGCTCACGCGCTCGCGCTGGTACTGGTTCGACGAGAAGGCGGTCAACGCGTCGCTCAACTACCGGCTCTCGTATCACGCGCTGACGCGCCAGTACCGCGTGTCGAGCGGCAACCTGCAACTCGTGTTCGCGTCGCTGCCCGAGGCGCTGGCCGTCATGACGCACGTGCGCGACTGGCGCTTCGCCGAGCGTTCGGCGCTGAAGGTCGGCGCGACCTATGCGGCGGCCGTGCGGATGCGCCTCGACACGACGCAACTGCCGAAGCCGTTCCAGATCAACGCGATGACGAGTCGTGACTGGACGCTCGAGTCCGACTGGAAGCGCCTCGTCTTCGAGCCGCGCTAGCCGGTAGAGTGTGCGGATGTCCCCCCACGACGCCGCACGCCTGACACCGCCGGGACGGCCGCCGGGCCGTCGCCGCAGCTCGCGGCCGTTCTGGCGAAAGCGCACGTTGCGCTACGGGGTGACGCTCGCCGCGTCGATCGCCGGCGTCCTGCTGTTCCTCCTCGCGTCGGCGTCGTCGAACACGCCGCTGTTCGAGCGGCACTATCCGCTGTTGCTGGCGCTGAATGCCACCGCGGCCGGGGCGCTGCTGTTGATCGTCGTCGTCCTCGTGGTCCGGCTCACGCGCCGTTACCGCGCCGGCCAGTTCGGCGCGCGGATGATGGTGCGTTTCGCGGTGTCGTTCGGCCTGATGGGGCTGGTGCCCGGCGCGTTGATCTACCTCGTGTCGGTGCAGTTCCTCGGCAAGAGCATCGAGTCGTGGTTCGACGTCCGTGTCGACAGCGCGCTCGAGTCGGGCCTCGCGATCGGCCGGACCACGCTCGACCAGATGCTCGCCGACCTCAACGCGAAGGCCCGCACCGTCGCGTTCGGCATCTCCGACGTCCCCGAATCGCAGCAGGGCCAGGCGCTCAACCGGCTGCGGCAGCAGACCGGCGCGTCGCAGGCGCTGCTGTTCACCGCGAACGGCCGCATGCTCGCCGAGGCGGTCGCCGGCAGCGACGGCAGCGCGCTCGCGCCGGCACAGCCGCCGTCGAACGTGATGCGCCAGTTGCGCCTCGCGCGCGGCTACTCGGCCGTCGAGAGCGTGCTGCCCGATGCGCCGTCCGGCGCGTCGTTCGGCGCGGCGGACTCGCGACGCGACGACGCGTTCCGCGCGACCGCGGC
>CAXTDA010000605.1:0-2297 GCA_964242935.1 uncultured Burkholderiaceae bacterium
GAGACTACGTTGGAACCTCTTTTAATGAAAGCTATTTACGAGATGTCGTACTAGTGATGACTAGCGCCGTCTGCGCACTCGCCGGGTGCGCGGCGACTTACTCGGCGCCGACGGCGGTCGCGCCCGACACGTCGCGCCAGATCCGCGGAAGCGCGGACGCGTTGATGCGGGCGGCGAAGCAGGTCCTGGTCGTCGAGGGCTTTCAAATCACGAACGCCGACGATGCGGCGAAGGTCATCTCGACGGCGCCGCGGGACGCGCGTATCACGCCTGACCAAGCCGACTGCGGGACGACAATGGGCATCGATTACCTGAAGGACAACCGCACGGCGTCGACGATCGCCTACGGCGTCCTGGTGTCCGAGAACAGGGTGCAAATCAAGGCGACGATTGCAGCGAAGTACCTGCCGTCTAACGTCTCGCAGAGCATTTCAATGAGCTGCGTCTCGCGTGGCGTGCTCGAGGCTCAGCTTCTATCGAAGATTCAAGCAGCGATGTAGCTCGCGGCACGCCTGGCGGCATTGCAGAAGCGGGCGAGGTCCGCGTAAAAAGTTCCCTCCGGCTTTAGCGCAAGCAGTCGCTAACTGCCCACAATGGCTTGATGAACACACCTATGCTCACGCGAATGAAACAGGCAGCTTCGGCTCTCTTGCCGGCCACCTTGCTGCTGCTTACGAGTTGCGTTCGCCCGCCTCCGGGAGCGTTCAGTGACAGCGACTTCGCCGGCATCAAGACGGTGACGGTGCCGACACCTGTCGCGGAGACCCTGATCCGCTTTCACGAGGGCTTTCGACAGCGCGGCATCGAAGGACCGGGCGTCATCGTCGCGACGCATTACGGGCGCGATTCGTGTACTCCGGTGCGCGCGGACTGAACGGCGGCGTGCGACATCTTCTTCGGCGCACCCGGCGGCGGTCTGAGCTCGGCGGTTTATGGCCGCGTAGATTTCGCGCCGAGCAGCGGCGCGACGGACGCCACAATTCGCACCGGGCAGTTCGGCCGTAAGGGATGGTCTGCGTAAGTCGGCGACATCAGGCGATGATGCGTTTCCTAGAAGTCTAGGTTTTGGGGTGGTGACGATGAAGCAGAGGAGTTTGAGTGGCAGCGAGTTCGAGCTGGCTCCGAAGCGCACGCGCAAGCGTCAGTTCCTCGACGAGATGAATCGGGTGGTGCCGTGGGCCGATCTGACGATGCTGATCGAGCCGCACTACCCGAAGGGCAAGACGGGTCGTCCGCCGTTCGGCATCGCGACGATGCTGCGCATTCACTACATGCAGCAGTGGTTCGGCTTGTCGGACCCGGCGATGGAAGAAGCGCTGCACGACGTACCGCTGTATCGCGAGTTCGCGGGCCTCGATGCCGGCATGACTCGGTTGCCCGACGAGACGACCGACGACCGATCCTGCGTTTCCGGCATCTGCTGGAGACGCATCGACTGGCGGGGCCGATGCTGGCAGCGATCAACGAACTCTTGCGTAGCAAGAGCCTGATGCTCAGAGCCGGCACGGTCGTCGACGCAACGCTGATCGCGGCGCCGAGTTCGACCAAGAACGCCGACGGCGAACGGGACCCGGAGATGCATCAGACCAAGAAGGGCAACAACTACTACTTCGGGATGAAGGCGCACATCAGCGCCGATGCCGAGTCAGGTTTGGTCCACACTCCATGCTGTGTAGAGCGACTGCGAAAGCGCGTCCGCGCCGTTCCAACCGCTCCAAACGAGCTTCCTTTCTCGCGATTCGGCGATAGCCCACGTATCTAAGCGGGTCAATATTTCCTCGTCCACTTGCGTAACTAGGGCCGGATCGTACCAACTGCTCCAGCGGCGAGTGGAATTGCCACGTCCGTCATGTTGAATAAATGGGAGGTCGTTTCCGCGATGGTCTAGTAAGAGCCGCTGGAATCAAATGTGATTTGACGAATTTGCCCGAAACGCCGGTGAGTTTGCAGTGTATCCCACGGTTTAAATTGTAAGGGTTGCGAGCATCCTCTCCAATTCTTGAGATTGCGGTATCTGAAGAGAAGCGTGAGAGCACGACTGCCTTGTGCGGCGCGATGAGTGCTACAGCGCCTCAGAGCCCTTCGATTGGACGCTGAGGCGCTGTGTACTCATCTCGACGCTGGGTGTATGACTGGAATACTGCGAGCGTCGCGCTACAAGGTGGCGACTATGACCGAGAGCAACGGCGGCAGCGCGAACGCTCGGCCGGAGCTGGCGAACGACTGCAACGGGTCGAACTCAGTCATTCACCAGAACACGAAAATTAATTCGTTACCAACGGCCCCAGCCCTTACCC
>CAXTDA010000606.1:0-2297 GCA_964242935.1 uncultured Burkholderiaceae bacterium
GCTATCGCGCGAGCGTCGCCCCGAAACCGGCGCTCGCGCGATAGCCGGTCCGCGCGCTCGTCACGACGCGGGGTGCCGCGCTCCATGCGATGCGCGCGCCGGCCGCTTCGAGCGCGGCGACGATCGCCACGTCCTCGCTGTTCGCGAGGCTCTCGAAGCCGCCGACGCTGCGATAGGCGTGCGCCGAGATGCCGAGGTTGGCGCCGTGGATGTGGCGGTGCCCGTCCCGGTCCGTGTACGTCTGTTCGAAATGCAGCCGCATCGCATCGCCGTAGGCGCCCCAGTCGTCGACGCCGACCGTGCCGCACACGACGTCGCTCTGCAACGCGACCTGCGACGTGAGCCAGTCGCGCGAGACGATCGTGTCGGCATCGGTGAACGCCAGCCACTCGGCCCCGCGGGCGAGCGCGGCCTCGGCGCCCAGGGACCGCGCGAGACCGACGTTGCGGGCGTCGCAGCGAAGCGCGGTGTGACCGAGCGACTCGACGATCGCGGCGGTCTGGTCCGTGCAGGCATCGCACACCACGACGACGTGCACCGAGGTCGCCGCGAGGCTCGGCGCGAGCGCCGCCGCGGCGATCGACGCGAGGCAGTCCGCGATCAGACGCTCCTCGTTGTGCGCCGGGACCACGACCCCGATCGAAGCGATCGCGTGGACCGGCGTCATCGCAGGCCCTCGCGATTCGCGACGCTCGCCTCGTCGCGGCTCCAGCCGCTCAGCACGAAGTCGCGGTCGACGTATTCGAAGCAGCGCGGCAGCCCGAGCGCGGTCTCGAAGCGTCGGTGGGCCTCTTCGCCGGTCACGCCGCGACCGGCGATGGCATCGCGCCAGTCGCAGGCGACGACGAGGCCGCTCGTTCCGGCGCTGTCTCGCGCCGAGGCGGCGACGCGCACGCCGGCGTCGGCGTCGAGGAAGTACAGGATTTCGCTCAGCACGACGAGATCGAAGGCCCGTGCGGGCCACCCTTCGGGCAGGCGGTGCGCCTCGACCGTCACGTTGCGGTATTCCGCGAGCCGGTGGCGCGCCACGGTCAGGGCATTCTCGCTGCCGTCGCCGGCCAGCACCGTGTCGCAGCGCCCGGCGAGCGCGGCGCTGATGTGCCCGGTCCCGCACGCCGCCTCGAAGGCCGCTCCGTAGCGTTCGCGCGGCAGCGCCGCGAGCAGCAGCGTCCGCTTTCGCCGCTCGTACCAGCGGGTCTCGGTTCCCCAGGGATCGGGCGAGTCGCGGTACAGGTCGTCGAACGGTGCCAGCGCGTCGCGCATCGTCGCCGTCACGTGAAGACGACTTCGAACGGCCGCATGAAGCGCGGCAGGACGTACGGCGGCAGGACCGCCGGGCGCGGACCGTCGGCTTCGAGCTGGCTCGCGAACTGGCGAATCGCCCGACTCTTCTTCTCGAGCGTCCCGGTCTCGAGCGGCATGCGCTGCGCCCGGGTCCACGGGATCGACGCCTCGTCGGGCGACGCCCAGTGCCACATCCACACCGGATACTCGAAGACGGTCGCGCCGGTCAGGTCGGCGACCAGCGCCGCCACGTCACCGCAGGCCTCGTGATCCGGGTGGCCGTCGAAGCGGCAGGTCGCGAGCAGCAGGTCGCGTTCGCCGACCCGCTCGACCAGCATCCGCAGGAGGCGCCGACGGTGGGCCCCGACCCGACCGTCCGGGAGGCCGAGACGGACGATGTCCGCGTCGACGCCGAGGGCGTCCAGGCCGCGCCGCATCTCGATCGGCCGTGTCGCCGCCAACCGCTCGGGGGTCCACGTCGCCGAATTCCCGTGGCTCGCCTCGCCGTCGGTGACCGCGACGATCGAGATCGCCGCCCCCAGCGACGCGAGGCGCGCGAGGGTGCCGCCGAGCGCCAGCACCTCGTCGTCGGGATGCGGCGCGAGCAGCCAGATCCGCTCGAAGCGCGTCGCCCAGTCCGCGACATCGCCGTTCGGCAGGCCGGCGATGACCGGCGACGCCTGCCAGCGCCGCTCGTCCGTGCCTTGCCCCTCGATCAGCCGACGCGCGGGCGAGTGCGACGGCAGTCCGGCGGCCGCGATCACAGCGCCCACCCGTCGCGCTCGAGTTCCGCCGCGTCGTCGAGCAGCGCACGGCTCTGCGCGACGCGGTCGTGTTCCGCGCGCGACTGGCGAACGAAGATCGGCAGGTCGGCGACGCGGCGCGCGAAGTCGGGCTCGTTGCACAGCGGTCCCGGTCCCACGGCGCGCTCCGCGTGATGGATCACCGTCTCGCAGACGTCCGCGGTCTCGCGCAACAGGGCGGCGCCCGATGCCAGCGCGGCGTCGATCGCG
>CAXTDA010000607.1:0-2290 GCA_964242935.1 uncultured Burkholderiaceae bacterium
GGCAACCTGCACTATCACTTCAAGACGAAGCAGCAGGTCGTGAGCCGGCTGTTCCGTCGCTTCGAGTCGCGGATCGCGCCGTGCCTCGAAGCTGCGGCCGGGGTCGAGGCGATCGACGACGTCTGGCTGACGCTGCACATGACGTTCGAGGCGATCGACGCGTATCGCTTCGTCTATCGCGACGTCGCGTTCCTGCTGCACGAGTATCCGGACCTGGAGGACGGGGCCCGCGGGCTCGTCACCGCGAACCTGATCGCCTCGCGCAAGTTGTGCGCGCGTCTCGCGGCGGCCGGGGTGTTGCGGGCTTCGCTCGAGGAAGTCGAGATGCTCGCGCTGCAGATGGTGTTCACGACGACGTGCTGGTTCTCGTTCACGCGTCTCACGCCGCGGAGCGAACACGCCGGTCCGGGATTTGCTGCGTACTACACGCTGACCCTCTTGTCGCCGTACGTCGTAGGAGAGGCGCGCGATTATCTGAATTACCTGCGGGGCAAGTACCTGGGCTGACCGCGCGGTTAGGATGCCCCACCCCATCGATTCGTGGCCGTCGCGCACGGCTCGCAATCGTCGCATCTCCGGAGAAACGACAATGAACACGATGACGCATCACATCGCACGGGAGTCGCACGGCCAAGGCCCGATCAAGGCGCCGTCGCGGCTGCTCCAGCTGCTCGAAGGGCGCGCGCTCTGGGAGTTCGGCGCGACCGTCTCGATGTGGCCGCTGCTCGCGCTGGCGCCGAAGGGCGACGGACATCCGGTCCTGGTCCTGCCGGGACTGATCGCGAGCGACCTGTCGACGCGGGTCATGCGTCGTTACCTGCGCGAGCGCGGCTACTACGTGCACGGCTGGAAGCTCGGTCGCAACCTGGGCCTTCGCGAAGGCATCGAGGCGAAGCTGTTCCAGCGTCTCGACGAGGTCACGCAGAAGCACGGCGAGAAGGTCAGCCTGGTCGGCTGGAGCCTCGGCGGACTCTATGCACGCGTCCTCGCGAAGCATCAACCCGACTCGGTCCGCAGCGTGATCACGATGGGCAGCCCGTTCGCGGGATCGCCGCGCGCGACGAACGCATGGCGCGTCTACGAGTGGGCGAGCGGGCAGAAGGCCGACGACCCGCAGGCGCACGAACGGCTGCGCGGCAAGCTCGCGATGCCGGCGACGTCGATCTACAGCAAGAGCGACGGCATCGTGGCGTGGCCGTCGAGCATCGACCAGCCGAGCGCGACGACCGAGAACATCGAGGTCGTCGCGAGCCACCTCGGCCTCGGCGTTCATCCGGCGGTGCTGTATGCGCTCGCCGATCGCCTGTCGCAGCCCGAAGGCGCGTGGAAGCCGTTCGATCGCAGCGGTCTGAAGGCGCTGATCTATCCGACACCCGCGAACGCCTGACACGGTGGATGCGTGATACGAAGGCGGCCCTGGGGCCGCCTTTTTTGTTGCACTCGCGCCAGGCGCCTTCAACGGCCCCAGTAACCGCGTCCGCCGCCGTAATACCCGCCGCCGTAACCGTATCCGCCATGCGCATGGACGCCGACGTAGACCGGCGGCCCGATCGGGACGACGGCGCAGCCGCCGAGCGCGGCGACGACGGTGACGACGACGAGGGTGACGAAACGCGTGCGTGCGATGGACTTCATGATGACCTCCGGGTTGAAGCTCGTTCAACGCGGGGTCGCGCGCGCGTGGCCGACCGGGCAGTCGCGCGCTTTGTTACCGGAAATTTCCTGCTTTGGCGGGCCGACGACCGAACGGCCCCGCACGCCTTACGCGGCGTTACACGACGCGCGTCGGACGACGTCAGTGGAGGTGCTTCGAACCGCCGTCGTCGTCGAGATCGTCGTCGTGATGGTGGTCGTCGTGCGCGCCGTGCGCGTGGCCATGGGCCACCTCCTCGTCGCTCGCGGCCCGCACGTCGAGCACTTCGCACGAGAAGCGCAGCGCGATACCGGCGAGCGGATGGTTCGCGTCGAGCACGACGGTGTCCGACGTCAGGTCGGTGATCGTCAGGATCTCCGCCTCTTCCTCCTCGTCCTCGGGCACGCCTTCGAAGCGCATGCCGACCTCGAGCGGCTCGGGGAACTTGGAGCGCGCCTCGACGCGGACCTGGTCCGCGTCGTATTCGCCGAAGGCATCGGCGGGCTCGAGCTGCATCGCGGTCGTGAAGCCCGGCTCCTGGCCCTCGAGCGCCTCTTCGACGCTCGGGAAGATGCCGTCGTAGCCGCCGTGCAGATATTCGACCGGCTCCTCGGTCTCCTCGATGAACTCGCCTTGCGCGTCGGTGAGCTTGTACTT
>CAXTDA010000608.1:0-2288 GCA_964242935.1 uncultured Burkholderiaceae bacterium
CGTCGGCGTGCTGCCCGAAGTCCCACTCGATCGGCAACGCGTCGAGCGCCTTCTTCGCGTGCCACCACGTGTCGGCGACGACCGCGACCGCCGAGTCGCCGACGCGGACGACCTTCTTCACGCCCGGCCGCCCGAGGACGGCAGCGGCATCGACGCTCCGGATCGTGCCGCCGAACACCGGGCAGTCCGTGATCGCGGCGTTCAGCATCCCCGGCATCACCAGATCGCTGCCGTAGAGTTGCGCGCCGGTCGTCTTGTCGACGGTGTCGAGCCGTGCGAGGCGCTTGCCGGCGATCTTCCAGTCCTTCGGATCCTTCAACGGGACGTCGCTCGGCGGCGGCAGCGTGGCGGCCACCGCGGCGACCTTGCCGTACGTCGTCGTGCGTCCGCTCGGCAGGTGACGGATGACGCTGGCCTCCGCCCGGCACTCGCTGGCCGGCACCTGCCAGCCGTTCGCCGCGGCCTGGACCAGCATGATCCGCGCGGCGGCGCCGCCCTTCCGGACGTACTCGTGCGACTCGCGAACGCCGCGACTGCCGCCGGTCGAGTAGTTGCCCCAGACCCGGTTCCGCGCCAGGTTCTGGCCGGGCGTCGGGTACTCGGTGGTGACCTTGGTCCAGTCGCAGTCGAGCTCCTCGGCGACCAGCTGCGCGAGCCCGGTCAGCGAGCCCTGC
This sequence comes from uncultured Burkholderiaceae bacterium, assembly GCA_964242935.1. GTDB lineage: Bacteria > Pseudomonadota > Gammaproteobacteria > Burkholderiales > Burkholderiaceae_D > CAHJXF01. The sequence goes on from CAXTDA010000608.1 coordinate 675, forward strand.
CCCATCTCCGAACGCGCGATGCGGATGACGACCGTGTCGTCGGGCCGCACCACGACCCACGCGTTCAGCTCGGGCGTACCGCCTTCCGCTGCCGCCGCCCGGATCGGAAACCCGAGGACGAATGCGCCGGCGGCGACCGAGCCGATGAACTCGCGGCGCGTGACCTTGAAGCCGCCGCGTTCGTTCGCGACGGCGCTCATGTCACGTTCCTCGTCAAATGCACGACGTCCACGCTCGCGGTGCGCGGCACGCCCGCCGCCTGCTTGATCGCCGCACGCACCCGGTTGTAGGTCCCGCAACGGCAGATGTTGGTGATGGCCTCGTCGATCTGCCGGTCGGTCGGACGCGGCGCCTCGCGAAGCAGCGCGGCCGCCGCCATGATCATCCCGGACTGGCAGTAGCCGCACTGCGGGACGTCGAGCGCGACCCAGGCCTTCTGCAACGGATGCGAGCCGCCCGGCGCCAGGCCTTCGATCGTGACGACCTTCGCCGCCGGCCCGACCGACGAAACCGGTCGGACGCAGCTGCGCGCGGCCGCGCCGTCGATGTGGACCGTGCAGGCGCCGCACTGCGCGACCCCGCAGCCGTACTTCGTGCCGGTCAGCCCGAGCTGCTCGCGCAGGACCCAGAGCAGCGGGGTGTCCGGCTCGGCCTCGAACTCGCGGACCGTCCCGTTGACGTTCAGACTGGGCATGGAAATCCTTTCGGTGACCGGTCAGCTGGGGCAGCCCGCGCCGGCGTCGACCCACGCCTGGATCAGCGCGCCGAGCTGCTGCTGCGTCCCGGGGGCCGGTGTACGGCCCGCGCCCGGATCCCAACCCCAGCCGACCAGCTCATCGTGCGCCATGTGGTCGACGATCTGCTTCATCGTCTTGCCGCCGTTCCGCTTCGGGTCCTTGATCTGCCGGCAGATCTGCCCGAGCGACCGACCCTCCCAGGCCATCTCGATCGGCGCGAGGCCCCACTTCGGATTGCCCGGGACGGCGAAGGTCGCCGTCGTGGCGAAGTTGGTCGCGCCGTGACAGGTCGTGCACGCCATCGCGACCGCGCCATGGCCGTCCTTGCCGCGGACGGCCAGCGGCTGGTGCAGCTGCATCGCGTCGCCCTGCAGCGGCCGGTCGGTCTTGGGATGGCAGTTGACGCAGCGCGGATGCAGCAGGACCTTGCCGGCCTCCTGGAACAGCGCGGCGGCCCGCGCCTGGGAGTCCGCGATCGACGCGAACGTGTCCGGGGAACGCAGCGGAACATCGGGCGCCGCTTGCGCGACGGCGACCTGAAGGCTCGTCGCAGTGATCAGGGCGCCCAACGCGGTCGTCTTCATGTCGCGGTCCATCCCGGTTGCGGGTGGACGACAGTTTCCCTCATTTCCACGCGCGGCGGAACGCCGTGCGATTCGCGTCGGCTCGCCACGGCTTCCGGGCCGCGGCTCGCTTCACCGCGCCGCGATCGGCTTCACGTCCCGTCGTGCCGCCCCGGTATACAACTGCCGGGGCCGGCCGATCTTCTGCTCCGGGTCCGAGATCATCTCGTTCCACTGCGCGATCCAGCCGACCGTGCGCGCCATCGCGAAGATCGCGGTGAACAGCGTCGTCGGGATGCCGAGCGCGCTCTGCA
>CAXTDA010000609.1:0-2286 GCA_964242935.1 uncultured Burkholderiaceae bacterium
GGTTGTTGGGGCGGATCGGCGCGTCGCGGTCGTTGGCACCGGAGCGGTGGACCATCACCACGATCGGATGCGTGCCGTCGGCGGTCGGGAAGAAAAGCGACCCCGGCAACGGCCATCCGGGACTGCCGGTGACGACGGCCTCCTCGCGGACGTTCGCCGGCAGCGGGACCGCTTTCGCCGCCGGCAGCACGAACAACCCGGCAAGCCGCCCCTTCGAGTTCCACGCGAGACGCACCGTCTGCGGTCCGCTCGCGAAGTTGCACGGGTAGTCGACGATCGTCAGGTCGCCGCTCGCCCGCTGCGACGGCGTCTCGCATTCGCGAAGCACGCCGACCCGCTTGTGCACCGACTCGAAGACGGCCACCAGGCCACCGGCCGGAAGCGCCGCGCGCATCGCATCGTCGAGCCGGGCGTCCACCGCCGTGACGACGCCGGTCCGCAGGGCGGCGAGGACGGCCTCGCTCCAGCGCAGCGCATCGCCCGCGGGCGCGGATTGCGCCATCGCGGGCGCGGCCGCGGCAACGACCGCGGCGCCCGCGATCACGGACGTCCCGATGCAGGAAGCCAGCCGCATCGTCAGCGCGGCGTCCGGACGGCCGAACGGCGGCGGCGCTCAATGATCATGGTTCGACGCGGCGAAGCCCGCGCGGTTGAGCACGGCGATCACGTCGGCGACGTGGTCGTGCCCGCGCGTCTGCATCACGAAGTCGACCTCGACGCTCTGCACCGGCAGCGTCGTGAATGCGCGCTGGTGGTGGACCTCCTCGATGTTCGCGCCGGCGTCCGCGATCAGCGCGGTCGCCCGCGCGAGCGCGCCCGGCAGGTCGCGGAGGTCCACGCGGACGCGCGCGAGACGTCCGGCGCGCACCATCCCGCGCTCGACGATGCCGGCCAGCATCAGCGGGTCGATGTTGCCGCCGCAGAGCACGAGGCCGATCCGCCGACCCTCGAAACGTCGATCGCCGCGGTCCTTCGCCCGAAGCAGCGCCGCGAGTCCGGCGGCGCCGGCCCCTTCGACGACCGTCTTCTCGATCTCGAGCAGCATCACGATCGCGTGCTCGATGTCGGACTCGGAGACGAGCACGATGTCGTCGACCAGCCGCTCGACCAGCGCCTGCGTGATGACGCCCGGCGACTTCACCGCGATGCCTTCGGCGATCGTGTTCGTGCCGCTCTCCATCGCCTCGTGCTTGATCGCCGCGTACATCGCCGGAAAGCGTTCGGCCTGCACGCCGATCACGCTGACCGACGGCTTCAACGCCTTCGCCGCGACCGCGATGCCGCCGATCAGGCCGCCGCCACCGATCGCGATCACCAGCATGTCGAGCGACGGTTCGGCCTCCATCATCTCGAGCCCGCAGGTGCCCTGCCCCGCGACGATGTCCTCGTCGTCGTACGGATGCACGATCAGCAGCCCGCGTTCGTTCGCGAGCGTCATCATGTGAGCCTTCGCATCGTCGAACGTCTCGCCTTCGAGCACGACCTCGGCGCCGAAACGGCGCGTGTTCGCGACCTTCACGGCGGGTGCGAAGCGCGGCATCACGATGACGCTCGGGATGCCCAGCCGCGACGCGTGGTACGCGACGCCCTGCGCGTGATTGCCGGCCGAGACCGCGATGACGCCGCGCGCCCGCTCTTCGGGGGTGAGCGCCTTCAGCCGGTTCAGCGCACCGCGCTCCTTGAACGACGCGGTGAACTGCAGGTTCTCGAACTTGAGCCAGATCTCGGCGCCGACCATCTCGGAGAGCGTTCGCGAATGCACGAACGGCGTGACGAGCACCTGCCCGGCGATGTTGTCGCGGGCGGCGCGAATGCGGGCGAGATCGATCACGGTGAATGGCGGAAGGGAGGAGCCGTCACCGGGACGAAGCGACGGCGGGGCAAGGAATTGTAGGGGAAGCGACCTCGCCTCCCGCCGTGATACCTTTTTCGCGGTGCCGCCCGCCGCCGTAACACGCCCACAGTCGATGACGCCGCTCGCGGTGACCGCGTTCACCGCGACCACCGCGGTCGGTGCGGGCGTCGCCGCGTGGACCGCGGCGCGCGCGACACGGCGTTCGGGCCTTCGCCCGAACGATTACACCGAAGCGGCGACCGGGGTCGCGCTCGCGACCTGGATCGGACGGGTGGCCGGTCTCGACGGGACGCCGCTTCCCGAGCGCTGGCACGACGTCGACTGCCGCAACCACCGGCTCGCGTGGCTCGCGCTCCGGCCGGACGGCTTCTTCGACGCGGCCCGCGCGGCGATCGACCGCCATGGCGCGCATCGCGTCGCGGTCCTGGTCG
>CAXTDA010000610.1:0-2285 GCA_964242935.1 uncultured Burkholderiaceae bacterium
GCCAGATCCTCGAACGCGGCGGCGCGGTGACCGCGCACGACCCGGTTGCGATGGACGAGGCCAGGCGCGTGATGGCGCTCGACTACGCGGACCGGCCGGCGCTGCTCGAACGCATCGCGTACGCCGACACGCCCGAAGCCGCGCTCGACGGGGCCGATGCGCTCGTGATCGTCACCGAGTGGAAGGCCTTCCGCAGCCCCGATTTCGACGCGATGCGGACGAAGCTGTCGGAGCGCATCGTCTTCGACGGCCGCAACCTGTACGACTCGGAACGCGTCGCGGCCTTCGATCTCGACTACGTGCCGATCGGGCGACAGCCGGTGAAGTCGTCTGCGGCGACCGGCTGATTTCGTCGAGCTGCCGTCGTCAAGCCGACACGTCGAATCGTGCCGCCCGTCGATCGGTGCGTCGGTCGACCAGCAACCGGTCGATGGTCCTCGCGGTGTAGATGGCCGAGCCGAGGACGGCGACGCCGGCCGCGGCGCAGAGAAGGATCGTGAACATGCTGGACTCCATTCGATTCAGTTGGCGTCCAGTTTAGGGTAACTACCTAGATTTGTGTTGCGGTGCAACATCCGAGATCCTGGTAGGAGGAGCGCCGAGTTCCCGTGACTCGGGTGCCTTCGGTCTCGATGCACCGTGGTTGCGACGGTGACGCGCATCGGTCACGCCGATGCGTCGCCGTCCTGCGAGCGACGATCAACACGGTGTCGGCGGCCGTCATCGCGGACTTGATGTGTTTTCGAACGTCGTCGCCCGCGGCAACTTCCCGCGCATCGACGAAATCGACGGTGCCGGGTGCCGCCGGCAGGATCTCCCGAAGCCTCTGACAAAACGAGGTTCGCCGCGTCGTCGGTGCTGCCGGTGCCTTGTAAACGGCGGCCTTTGGCCGGCGATGGTGCTCGCCTTCGCGCGGTTGAAGTCCGCATCGAAGTTGAAGTTCGCGTTGTTGAACGTCGGGTCCTGGAAGACCGTGTAGCGGAAGAAGTCGAAGCCGCTGCCGCCCGGGCTCGTGCCGGCATACAGCGTCCAGCCGAGCTCGCTGCCGCGCGGATAGGGCGGGAAGATCACGGTGCCGTTCGACTGCTTCGCGCCCGCGTAGATCTGCTGCGCGGCGCCGACCTGTGCGGCCGTGAGGCAGTTCGGCGCGTCGGCGCCGGTGCACTGCAGGACGGCCGGATTGAACATGCAGGTTCGCGGGTCGGCGATGACGATGCCGTCGTTCGCGTCGCAGGCGGCGATGACCGCGTTGTTGAGGAGCGTCAGCTTCGCCGGAACGATCGCGGTGGCGTCGTGCAGCGACGGCTGGCTGTTCCACAGTTCGCCGGCCATCAGGTTCCTCTATTCCCAGCCCGGCGCACCGGCGACGATGCCGTCGTAGTCCTCGGGGAAGCGCGACGCCTCCATCAGCGCGTGATGACCGCCTTGCGAGCAGCCGACGAAATACGAACGGGTCTGCGCCTTGCCGTAATACGCGGCGACGATGTCCTTCGCACGCTGCGTCGACACGTGCTGTGCGCGATACGCGAAGTCGACATCGAGGACGCGTCGCGGACGGCGATATGATGACGCCCCCGTCGAACCCGAACGGCTTCTCGACTCCATGACCCTCATCGTCACCGGCGCGGCCGGCTTCATCGGCAGCAATCTCGTGAAGGCGTTGAACGAACGCGGCGTCTCGGACATCGTCGCGGTCGACGATCTGACCCAGGCGAACAAGTTCCACAATCTGGTCGACTGCGAGATCGCCGACTACCTCGACCGCAGCGAGTTCGTCGAACGCTTCGTCCGCGCCGGCTTCGGGAAGGTCGACGCGATACTCCATCAGGGCGCCTGCTCGGACACGATGGAGAGCGACGGGCGCTACATGATGGACAACAACTACCGCTACTCGCTCGCGCTGCTCGACGCGTGCGAGACGCAGCGCGTCCCGTTCCTGTACGCGTCGTCCGCGGCGACCTATGGCAAGGGCCCCCGCTTCGTCGAGGCGCGCGACGCCGAGCGGCCCCTCAACGTCTACGGCTACTCCAAGTTCCTGTTCGACCAGATCGTCCGGAAGCGCCTCGCCGACGCCGATCATCAGATCGCCGGCTTCCGCTACTTCAACGTCTACGGCCCGCGCGAGTCGCACAAGGGCCGCATGGCCTCCGTCGCGTTCCACAACTTCAACCAGTTCGGGGTCGACGGCCGCGTCAAGCTGTTCGAGGGCTGGGACGGCTACGGCGACGGCATGCAGCAGCGCGACTTCGTGTCGGTCGAGGACGTCGTCAAGGTCAACCTGCACT
>CAXTDA010000611.1:0-1243 GCA_964242935.1 uncultured Burkholderiaceae bacterium
TGTTCGATCCGATCGCCTACGAGAAGGGCGCGGCGGTGCTGTCGATGTTCGAGACGGCGATCGGCGAGGAACGCTTCCGGAACGGCGTCCGCCGCTACGTGAACGAGCACGCGAACGGCAATGCGCGCGCCGAGGACTTCATCGCGGCGATCACGCTCGAGGCGGGTGCCGAGAACGCCGCGACGATCGCGGGATTGAGGACGTTCCTCGAGCAACCCGGCGTCCCGCGCGTCGCGGTGACGCTCGACTGCGGCCTCGACGGCAAGAGTGCGCCGCGCCTCGTCCTGAACCAGTCGCGTTACCTGCCGTCGCGTCCGATCGGCGATCCGGCATCGGCCCAGGTCTGGACCTTCCCCGCGTGTTTCCAGTTCGGACGCGGCGGCGACTTCAACGAGTTGTGCACGCTGATCCAGGAACCCCGCACGGTTCTCCCGCTGCCGGCCGGCGAGACCTGTCCCGCCTGGGTCCTGCCGAATCGCGGCGGCAGCGGCTACTTCCTCTCGTCGATGACGAGCGAGCTGCGGGTGCAACTGGTCCGGACGCCGCTGCTGCCGTCGGAGGCGATCCCGGCGCTCAACGACGCCGGGACGCTGGTCGGCAGCGGCGAGTGGCCGTCCGACCTCGCGCTCGACTTCGCGGCCCGCTTCGCGAACAACCGGCAGATCGCCGTCTCGGAGGCGGCCCTCGCCCTCGCCGGCGAGGTGCGGCCGTCGTGGCTCGACGAGGCCGCCGACCGCGAGGGCTTCGCGCGCTACGTCCAGAAGAACTTCGGAACGAAGGCGCGGGCGCTCGGCTGGACACCGAAGGCGTCGGATCGCGAAGGCGACGCGACGTTCCGGCAGCGCCTGCTGCCGTGGGTCGCCGACTTCGGCGCCGACGCGGCCTTGCAGCGCGAAGCGGCCCGGCTCGCACGCGACTGGCTTTCGGCCAGGGCGCCGTTGCCGCCCGGTTCCCGTCCGGTGCTGGTGACCGCGGCGCGCTCGGCGCAGGGCCCGGCCGGACGCGAGCTGCGCGACGCGCTGCTCGAGGCCCTGGCGCGTTCCACCGGCACCGATCGCGAAGCGCTGCTCGCCGCGCTCGGCTCGTTCCGCGATCCGGCGCTCGCCGAAGGCGTCTACGACGCGTTGTTCGCCGAACGCGCCGACGCCCGCGACGGGCTCTTCGCGATGCAGTCCGGCGCGGGGGGCCCCGCGAGAACCCCCCCCCCGGCGGGGGGGTGGCAACGCGCCCCAAAAAAAACCCG
>CAXTDA010000611.1:1253-2279 GCA_964242935.1 uncultured Burkholderiaceae bacterium
CGCGCGCGGCGACGAGATCGCCGCCGCGCTGGCGGTGCGTTACCTGCGCAACCATTACGACGCGGTGGTCCGGCGCCTGCCGGAGCACGTGGGCGGCGTACTGCCGCAACTCGGCGGCCGCCTTTGCGACGCCGCGTCCAAGGCGGACTTCGACGCGACGTTCGCCGATCGCGCGTCGTCCGCGCCGGGCGGCGCCCGCAACTACGCGCAGTCCTCCGAGAAGATCGGCATCTGCCTCGCGGCGCGCCAGTTGCAACGCGCGCCGCTGAAAGCCTATGTTGCAAAGCAATAATTCCCTATAATGCCGCCAAATCAAAAAGATGGAAAAAGGGGGACGGGCATGTTGCGACAGCGGAGCATCCACGAAGTCATCAAGACGACCGGCATCGGACTGCATTCGGGGACGCGCGTCGTCCTGACGCTCCGACCGGCGCCGCCCGACACCGGGATCGTGTTCCGCCGCACCGATTGCACCCCGCCGGTCGACCTGCCGGCGAGCGCGCTGTCGATCGGCGACACCCGGATGGCCTCCACGCTGCAGGTCGGCACGGTCAAGGTCTCGACGATCGAGCACCTGATGTCCGCCTGCGCGGGCCTCGGGATCGACAACCTCTACGTCGACGTGACCGCGGAGGAAATCCCGATCATGGACGGCAGCGCGAGCTCGTTCGTGTTCCTGCTGCAGTCGGCGGGCATCGACGAGCAGCCGCGGGCGAAGAAGTTCATCCGCGTCCGGAAGCCGGTCGAGCTGCGGATCCCCGATCCGTCGGGGCGCGACGACGCCTGGGTGCGGCTCGATCCGTACTTCGGCTTCCGGCTCGACTTCTCGATCGACTTCAAGCATCCGGCGATCGACGCCACCGGCCAGAAGCACAGCATCGACTTCGCCGACACGTCGTACGTGAAGGACATCGCGCGCGCGCGGACCTTCGGCTTCATGCACGAGGCGGAGGCGTTGCGGTCGATGGGCCTCGCGCGGGGCGGCAGCTTCGACAACACCATCGTGATGGACGAGTACCGCATCCT
>CAXTDA010000612.1:0-2276 GCA_964242935.1 uncultured Burkholderiaceae bacterium
CGGCGACGCGACCCGCGTCGCGCGCGCGTTGACGGCGATCGCCGACGGGCCGATCGGCAGACGGCAGGCGCTCGACGACGCGCTGGTCCCGGGGCTGAAGACCACGCTGCGTCGGCTCGCCGACGCGATGCAGGCCGCGCCGGTGTCGCTCGCGACGTTGCCGGTCGACCTGCGGTCCGACTGGGTCGCCGCGGACGGTTGCGCGCGAGTCGAGGTGTTCCCGCGCGTCGCGCCGCGCGATCGGTCGGCGAAGCGCCGCGCCGCCGAAGACGAGGACCTGCTGAAGCGCTTCGTCGCCGCGGTGCGCACGGTCGCGCCCGACGCGACCGGCACGCCGATCTCGATCCAGGAGTCGGCCCGCACGATCGTCCGCGCGTTCGTGCAGGCGGGCGTGTGGGCGCTGATCGCGATCACGCTGTTGCTCGTCGCCGTGCTGCGAAGGACCCGCGACGTCCTGATCACGCTCGCGTCGCTGTTGCTCGGCGGCCTCGTGACGCTCGCGCTCTGCGTCGTCGTCGGCATCCCGCTCAACTACGAGAACATCATCGCGCTGCCGCTGCTCTTCGGGATCGGCGTCGCCTTCAACATCTACTTCGTGATCGCGTGGCGGCACGGCGTCGCGAACCTGCTGCAGACCAGCCTCGCGCGCGCCGTGATCTTCAGCGCGCTGACGACCGCGACCGCGTTCGGCAGCCTGTGGCTGTCGAGCCATCCGGGCACGGCCAGCATGGGGAAGCTGCTCGCGTTGTCGCTCGCGTGCACGCTCGCGGCCGCGTTGCTGGTGTTGCCGGCGCTGCTCGGACCGGTGCCCGCGGTCCGGCGGCCGGCGTGAGTCCGTTTCCGTATAGTTGCGACTCTCCCACGCGACCGTTTCCCGATGACCCAGCCTGTCGCTCCGCCGCCGCCGCGCACCTGGGACGGACGCCTCGCGCGCCGGCTCGTGACGCCGCTTCGCGACACGCGCATCACGCCGAACCACCTGACGACGCTCCGCCTCGCGATCGGCGTCGCGGGGGCGGTGACGCTCGCGCACGGCGGCTACGGATGGAGCAACGCGGGTGCGCTGCTGGTCGTGCTGTCCAACTTCGTCGATCACACCGACGGCGAACTCGCCCGGATCAGCGGCAAGACCAGCCGTTTCGGGCACTTCTACGACCTCGCGAGCGACGCGCTCGTGACCGTGCTGCTGTTCGCCTGCATCGGGGTCGGCGCCGCGGCCGACGGCGTGACGCTGTGGCTGCCGCCGGCGCTGCTCGGGCTCGTCGCGGGCGTCGCCGTCGCGGCGATCTTCTTCGTGCGGATGCGGATCGAGGAACTGGTCGGGAAGCCGGGCACCGAGCAGTCGTTCGCCGCCGGCTTCGAGACCGAGGACGTGCTGTACCTGCTGCCGCTCGTGACGCTGGGCGGCGCCACGGTCCCGTTCCTCGTCGCGGCATCGATCGGCGCGCCGCTGTTCGCGGCCTGGGTGCTGGTCGACTACCGCGCGGTGGTCCGCCGCGCGCGAGCCCCGACCCTGATCGCCCAGCGATGAGCTCGAGCGCGACGTTCGCGGCCACCGATGCCTCGTCGTCGGAGCGGGACACGACGGTGCTCGACGCGTCGGCGGTCGCGACCGATTCGCGCGAGCTCCGGAAGGCGTTCGTCCGCCAGGGCGCGTTCCTGTCGCTCGACCGCTTCGTGTCCGCCGACGTCGCAGCGCGGCTCGCACGGCAGGCCGATGCGTTGCTGCCCGAGGTCAACCGCAACTACCTCCCGGGCCACAAGAAAGGCGGCAGCGTCAGCCGCCATTCGATCGACCGCCTCGCGCCGGGGATCGCCGACCTGTACCGGTCGAAGGCGTTGATCGAGCTTCTGGAGTCGATCTGCGGCGAGAAGCTGCTCGCGTGCCCCGGCGACGATCCGCACGCGTACGCGCTGTACTACTACACGCGGCCGGGCGACCACATCGGCTGGCATTACGACACGTCCTACTACGACGGCCGGCGCTACACGCTGCTGATCGGCGTCACGGACCGCTCGTCATGCCGGCTCGACTACGAGCTGCACACGCGCGACGACGGCGTCGCCGTCGAGGCCGGCTCGTTGCGGATCGCGCCCGGCGGCATGGTCTTCTTCGACGGCGACCGCCTCAGGCACCGGATCACGCCGCTCGGCGACGACGAGACGCGCGTGTCGCTGACCTTCGAGTACGTGACCGACCCGCGGATGCGGCCGTGGGGGGGGCGGGTGGGGGGCCGAAAGAAACCGGTGGGGGGGTGCGGCGGACGCCCCCGCCG
>CAXTDA010000613.1:0-2268 GCA_964242935.1 uncultured Burkholderiaceae bacterium
GCGGGCGGCATCGTGAGGATCGCCGGCGCGTGCACCATCACGCCGCTGTTCACCAACCTCGCGGTGGTCACCGCCGGCCAGGCCCTGGGCGGCGTCGCCGGCGCGATCTTTCCGGCGACGCTCGCGGCGATGGCGCTCGGGCTCGTCGGGCGCCGCCGCATGGATGCGCAGATGGGCACCAACCAGGCGTTCAACGCAGCCGGGAACGTCTTCGCCGCGGTTGCCATCGGCGGCGTCGGCTACTTCGTCGGGTTGAAGTGGATGTTCTTCCTGGTGGTCGGCCTGTGCGCCGTGTCGCTGCTGTTCCTGTGGCGCATCCGCCCCGACGATATCGACTACGACCTGGCGCGCGGCGCCGACGGCGAGGAGGCCGGCCGCCGCAGCGACGCGGCGACCGAAGGGTTCCTCGCTTCGGTACGGGACATCCTCGCGACGTTTCGACAACTGTCGAAGCAACGCGCGGTGCTGGTCTTCCTCGCCTGCGCGGTGATCTTCCACTTCGCGAATGCGGCGATGGTGCCGCTGGTCACGCAGATGCTCGGCGCCGACCAGGGCGCACAGCGCGCGGTGCTCTACACGTCGGGGTACATGCTTCGCGTCGCAGGTCGTCTTCGTGATCGTGGCCGCGCTGAGCGGACGCCTCGCATCGACGATCGGGCGGAAGCCGCTCTTCCTCTTCGCGTTCGCGATGCTGGCGGTCCGCGGCGTGCTCTACACGCTGAGCGACGACCCCGCGGCGCTGATCGCAGTGCAGTGCATGGACGGCCTCGGCGCCGGCGTGTTCGGTGTCGTCGGCGTGCTGATCATCGCGGACCTGACCAAAGGCACCGGACGCTTCAACGCGGCGCAGGGCGCGGTCGCGACGGCGCAGGGCCTCGGCGCCTTTCTCAGCAACGCGCTCGCGGCCTTCCTCGCGGCCCGCGTCGGCATGACGACGACGTTCCTGACGCTGGCCGCGATCGCGGCGGTCGGGTTCGTGGTCTTCGCGCTGTTCATGCCGGAGACGCGCGATCGGGCGCGCGGATGACCCACGACGAGAAGGCCGCCGCAGGTGTCACTTCGTCCGTCGTCGTCGGGCTTGCCAGGCCAGGCCGAGGCGAGCGATCAGCGATAGGACAGCGTGGCTGCGAGCACGATCAGGACGAAGAACGGCAACGACCGCAACAGGAGTCCCGCATCGATCGTGCCGAGCAGCGCCCGCCAACGGTCCGGGACCGGCGGCCCGGAGTTCATCGATCTCGTCGTCCGTGACAGACCGGTCAGCCCTGGTCCTTCGTGTAGCCGATGTCGTGCACGTCGACCACCGTCACGCCCTGACGCCTGAAGCCTTCGCCCCACACCTGGATGTCCGCATCCTTCGCGAAAAACCCGGCGAGCTCGACGTTGGCCTTGGGGTCGACCCGCACTTGGGCGCCGTCCTCGAGCACCGCGCCGCAGACCTCGCCCTTCGGTGCGTACAGCGTGACCCGCACGCGACCGCCGACCTGCATCGGGCGCTTCGCGACCGGCGCCTTCGGTGCGGCCGGCTGTTCGTGCTTCTTCGGCGGACCCGGGTCGATGAGGGTCTTGCCGGCGGCGTTGCCCACCGAGACGGCCGCGAAGACTTCGGCATCGCGCGGCTTGACGTAACGCGCCTCGATGGCATCGCCGACGGCGACCAGCTTCGCCAGTCGTGCGCCCAGGTGGGGTGGCACATGGATCTGGCGATCGTCGTCGAGCAGCACGCCGTCGATGTCGCCGTGCGGATTCAAGGTGAAGTGCGCCACGCGTCCCTGGACGGTGGGCAGTACGCTGGGGTCGAGCCAATGCATGGTGTTCCTCGGTGGTTGAAGAAAGGGCCGATCAACGGGTCGGCGTGACCGGTGGGACCGGTGGAAGGGGTTCGCGCCGCGATCCCGGCGCCTCCGGACCACGGGGTTGCAGCGGCGTCAGCGGGTTGCCGTCGATGCCGACCTGCTCGGCGCGGAGACTCCTGCCGTAGCCGTTCTGCGTGCCGTAGCCGGCGGCCGCGAAGCGCGAGCCGACCTTGAGGTTCGCGGCATCGACCAGCGCGCTCCGCGGCGGCAGCCGGACGATCGTGCCGTTCGTCAGCACGACGCCGTCGAGGTCGCCGCGCGGGCCGTACAGCAACGACGCGACCGCATCGTCGACCCGCATCTCGGCGAGCGCGGCGACGCGGACGTCGGCAGGCGGCAGCATGACGGTCGTGGTGGGCCGCGCCTCGACCAGCGGCGTCGCGCCCGGCCTGCCGAGCGCATAGGCGCGAAA
>CAXTDA010000614.1:0-2264 GCA_964242935.1 uncultured Burkholderiaceae bacterium
ATCGGGAACGTGACGCCGTAGTTCTTCTCGCAGAACGCGCCGATCTCGTCGGCCGTCCCGGGCTCCTGGCCGCCGAACTGGTTGCACGGGAAGCCGAGCACCTCGAAGCCCGAGTCGCGGTACTTCTCGTAGACCTGCTCGAGGCCTTCGTACTGCGGCGTGAACCCGCACTTGCTCGCGGTGTTGACGATCAGCAGGACCTTGCCCTTGACGGCGGCGAGGTCGGCCGGCTTGCCGTCGAGCGAAGTCGCGGAGAAATCGTAGATGCTGTCGGCCATCGTGGGTCTCCCAGGAAGCCCGGCAGGATACCTCAGCGTCGGCCGAGATCGGTTGGTCCGGGCTTGACGACGGTAGCCCGCCGCTACACTGCGTGGACGAAGCAGCGAGCTGAATCCGTCGTTCCAGTGTCCGCTGTGCGGCCGTCGAATCGAATCGTCTTGCGCCGCCGGGAGTGATTTCAATGCTTGCCAGGTTCATTGCGGCTGTCGCGATCCTGGCCACTTCGGCCTGCAGCTCCCTTTCTTGCCATACCGGTCCCGCCGACGACGTCGCAGCCGTCAAGCGCGTCTTGGAAGTATTCGGCACAGCCATCGTGAACCGGGACAAACCGGCTTACATGCGTCTTTTCTTCTCGGACAAACCGGAAGAAATCGGCTGGCAGTCCGTCGCCGACGACTTGTGGCTTCAATCGATACGGCTGAATCGGCCGCAGGCCATCAAGGCGCGACGTATCCCGACGAACAATTTCATTTCGCTGATCGACGGCGCGATCGCCAGCAAGACGCCGCAGGAGGAGCGCATCTCGAATGTCTGCATTCAAACGGATGGCGAAATCGCCTCGGCCGTATTCGACTACGTCTATCTGTCGGATGGCAAGGCGACCAACCGCGGCAGCGAACACTGGCAGGTGCTCAGAACGGAAGACGGGTGGAAAATCTACTCGGTCGTCTACACCATACGGAATCCGTAATGTGGGAGTCCAGCGTCGCGAACGTCGAGCGTCATGAAATTGCCAGCCTTGGGCACCGCCGCCGCGGACGGTTGATTTGCGCCGTCCTGGTTTCAATGCTCATTGGTCCGCAAGCCGTTGCGGCTCCGGCGTGGAAGCTTCGTGCAGATGGCTACGGCCCGCTGCGCTACGGGATGAGCAAAGCGCAAGTGACCCGACTCGTCGGTCCGCTTACACCACAAGAATCCCACTGCGACCTGTTCTGGTCACCGAGACGGCCGGAGATGTGGATCGTCTTCGAGGCAAATCGCCTCGTCGCTTTGTCCGACCGCAATGAAAACGATTTACGCACCGTCGACGGTCTGCATAAGGGATTGCCGTCCGCGGATCTTGAGCGTGTCTACGGCGATCGCATCGTCCGCAGCAAGGACCATTACGGGCCGCAAGACGATCCGCTGTATTGGATAGCGGAAGTCCATGCAGGACAGTACGCTTGGCGGTATTCCATCGAGGCCGGCAAGATTACTGGTCTCGGCACGTCTTATTTCTATGCGATCGATCTATGTGCCGACTGATCAAACGAGCCCCAGATGCTCGATCCCCTTCGTCAGATCCATCGCGCGAGCATTCTTGCTATGCAGCTTGATCGCCAGCCTCAGATCGTTGACCGAATCCGCGTTCCGTAGCGCGTCCTCGTACGAAATCCGGTCCTGCTCGAAGAGGTCGAACAGCGCCTGGTCGAAGGTCTGCATGCCGAGCTCGCGCGAGCGCTTCATGATCTCCTTGATCTCGTGCACCTCGCCCTTGAAGATCAGGTCGGAGATCAACGGTGAATTCAGCATGATCTCGACCGCCGGCACGCGGCCCTTCGTGTCCTTCAGCGGGATCAGGCGCTGCGAAATCATCCCCTTCAGGTTCAGCGACAGGTCCATCAGCAACTGCGCACGCCGCTCCTCCGGGAAGAAGTTGATGATGCGGTCGAGCGCCTGGTTCGAGCTGTTCGCGTGCAGCGTGGCCATGCACAGGTGACCGGTCTCGGCGAACGCGATCGCGTGGTCCATCGTCTCGCGGTCGCGGATCTCGCCGATCAGGATCACGTCGGGCGCCTGGCGCAACGTGTTCTTCAGCGCCGCCGACCAGTCCTCGGTGTCGACCCCGACCTCGCGCTGCGTGACGATGCAGTTGCGGTGCGGATGCACGTACTCGACCGGGTCCTCGATCGTGACGATGTGGCCGTAGCTGTTCTCGTTCCGATGGCCGATCAGCGCGGCGAGCGTCGTCGACTTGCCGGAGCCGGTCGCGCCGACCATGATCA
>CAXTDA010000615.1:0-2256 GCA_964242935.1 uncultured Burkholderiaceae bacterium
TCCCGGCTTCGTGAACGACACGTGACACCACTGTCCGTACTCGTGAATGATCTGGTCGGTGGGAATGCCGGAACCGGCGATCGCCTTGCAGACCGCGAGTGGCGGACCGAAGTCCGGGCAGAGGATGTCGGCGGCCAGTCCGTCCATGTGCTGGCTGTTCGCCGCACCGCCCACCCGTCGATTCAGTTCCGGACAGCGATAGCCGCTGTTGACGTGGATCGGCAGTCCACCGAGCACGTCGCGCACCTGCTCGAGGCCGTCGGCGAGCGTCTGCATGTTGGTCATCAGCGCCGGCGGCGGCATGTTGTCGATCCCCGCGCGCGCCGCGGTCTCGGAGGCGACCAACTCCTCCAGCGAAAAGTGTTCCGTCAATTGCATCGAATGCTCCCTGGAGAATGAAGAAGCGTTTGACCCGCTCACGGGACGAGCTCGGTGAACTGTCCCGGCACGACGACCTGGATGACGCCGCCCCACATGCACATCAGCGTCGAGACGTTGTCGAGGACGGGACTGCCGCCCTCGAGGACCGTCGGGGCACCGGCGACCCACGGCGACACCGTGACCGGCAGGCAGGGCTGCGGCGTCAGCACGCCGAGCGCGGCCGCGGTCGCGGCGGCGACCATCGGGTTGCTCGGGGTGATGCAGACGCCGAACGGCATGATGTTGACCTGCGGGACGTGATCCATGATCGTCGCGGCCGGCTGGCTGCTCGTCATCACGCGGTTCACCGGCAGGACCACCATCGAACTCGGCGCGACACCGAACGAGCAGGCCAGCGTGGCGCCGTTGCAGACGTGTTGCGGCATGGTGTCGGCGTCCCGTCAGGTCGAATGGACGTCGTCGGGCTCGACCACCCGATCGGCCGGACCGAAACGGATCGTCTTGTCGGTCACGAGCGGCACGATGGTGTCGTCGCCCGCGTCGACCGCCACCGTGATCGTCAGGTTGAGCGCGACCTTCGGCTTGCCGCCGAGCGCCTGCCAGAACTCGCCCAGGCTCTGCAACCGGCCGGGCTGCAACGAGCTGACCGGCAGCGGCAGATCCTGGCGGCGCAGCTCGCCTTGCAGCATCTCCTCGGGGATCGACCGGTAGCGGATCAGGACGCGCATCACCGCGCCGAGCAGGCGATGCTCGTCGACCCACGACATCGCGTTGCCCGACCCCGGCCACGCGGTGATCAGGTACGAGAAGTCGACGCGGACCGGCGGCGGCGTGCCGCGGCTGCGACCGTCGTCGTCGCGGCGGAACTGGAAGTCGTTGCTGCGCAGGTCGAGGTTCTCGCGGATGTCGTAGAGGAAGCAGTCGATCGCCGGCGGCACAACGCCTTGCGGCGGGAACTGGTCGTCGGGGGTCGCGAAGCTGATGTCGACCTCGGTCCCGGCGAAGTTGGCGGGCAACCGCGAGCGCAGCAACTGCGCGAGCGTCTCGTCGACATCGTTGATCACGCGGACGTCCTCCGGCCGGCGCGTTCGAGCGCTGTCGTCGCCGCCACGTTCATCCCGTGGTCCGTTCCCGTTCCATCACGTCGCGGGCGACCTGCTCGGCTTCCTGCTCGGCCGGGTCGGACGGATCGCTGACCGCGAGCTTCATCTGCAAGCCGTCGCCGGTCTGCTGGACGACGTGCGTCAGCTCATGGGCGAGGAGGCCGCGGCCCTCGGTGCTGCCGGGCTGGTAGGCGCCTTCGCGAAAGAAGATGTCCTTGCCGGTAGCGAACGCCTTCGCGTCGACCGCGTGGTTCAGCCGGTTGGCCTCGGCGCCGGTATGGACGCGGACCCCGCTGAAGTCCGCGCCGAACGCGTCGTTCATCCGGTTCAACGTGACGCCGTCGAGCGCGTTGCCGCCGCCGCGTGCCTGGTCGATCGAGCGCTCGACGTGCTCGAGCGGGTCGGCGCCGCTGCCGGCGGCTTCCGCCCGGTGGATCAACCGCGCCACGTAGTCGTTGCCGTACTGGCGCTGAAGCCGAAGCATCAGCGACTGCGCGCCGCCGTCAGTCGACGTCGACACGCGACGGATCACCGCAACCGGGTCGGCGGACGTCGCGGCATCGGCGCGGTGGTCGGCGACGGTCGCGCGCGGCGGTGCCGCGACGCGACGCGCGGCGATCGGCTGCCGGACCCGATCGTCCTTCGCGGTGGCAATGCTTCGATCGCTTCGCGGCATGGCGTTCCTCTCGTGATCCGGATGGCGGTCGTCGGGGCCGACGGCTCAGGCCGCGGCGACGACGAAGGACTTCTCGTCGCTCAGCTTCCCCATCTT
>CAXTDA010000616.1:0-2253 GCA_964242935.1 uncultured Burkholderiaceae bacterium
GACGAACCCGCAAGGTTCATCCAAAATCCGCACCACCAAATCCCGGGACCAAACACGGCGGGAAGTGAGAGCCGATCCGGTGCAGATTGTCGATCTGGTTCGGCGGTTCACCGGCCCCAATCTGACGCAGACGCTGTCCCGCATTGAGGCCGCGGTGCGAGGTGTGGGTGTCGCGGAGTGTGCGGATTTCCTCGATCATTCTGGTGCGGGCCGCGATGCGCTTGCGGCGGCCTCGGAGATGAAACGGCTGGCCGGTCAGATCAATGTCACGATCCATGCGCTGGGCATCCTGCTGTGCCTGCCGCATATCCTCGAGCCGGGCGAGCGGGTGGAATATGTCTCGCTCGGTGCCGGCAATACCGGCCGCGACTTCGACCTCGAGACCAATTTGCGCGTCGCTGAATTCAAGTTCATCCACTGGCGCGGCGGCGCGGAATCCATCCGTCAGAACTCGGTGTTCAAGGATTATCTGTTGCTGGCGGAACATCCAACGGAGAAGCACAAATGCCTCTATCTCCTGGGCACCGCTCACGCGCTGCGCTTCCTGCGGGGTGGGCGGGCATTATCCAGCGTGCTTAGTCGCAACGACAAGCTGCAAAGGATGTTCGCGGATCGCTTCGGCACAACATTTCGGACGGTCGGGGACTATTATGCTGCGCATCGTGCCGCGGTGCGGATAGAAGATGTGTCGCCGTGGTTATCCGAGCTGGCCGAACAGCTGGTCGAAGAGGGACCGGAGGAGAGTTTCGACTAGGGCGCAGAACTCATGACGCGCGTTCTGCGTTGTCCCCGTTCTTCCGGCCGTCGCGTCGCCGTTAGCAACGCTTCCTCGGCATCTTTTTGGGGATCCGTGAAGCTCATGTGATCGGCGATGTAGGCGCCGAAGGCATTGACATCATCGGCGGAAGGCATTCCCTCGGGGAATGTTAGAGGCAGGAACGATGTCAACGCTATGCGGTAGAGTGGCGCTGCATATTCGAAGATCGATCGTTGCGGCGTTTCGAGGACTAGATTGCTGCGCTCGACTGGGTTGCCGTGGAGGACGTCGTTGCGGCATTCGTACAGCACCTGATAAAGCCAGGAAGCCAAGGTGCGCTTGAACTTCGTCTTGCCGCCCGTGTCGTGTGTCAGTCGACCGCTGGCCGGGATTTCCCACGCAGTCCGCTCAATCAGGTCGAAAACCCTGTCGCGATTGGCCTGTCCGTTCCCGCCGGGATGGACCAGGATTTCGAAGGCACTGACCCAGAGCGACACGATGCGACCGACGTCATAGAATGTCGAGTCGGTTCCTGCCGGGAGAAGCGACGCCTGATACGCCATGTTGAGCGAGCGCATCAGCGCAATATCCTCCCAGGCCGGATCTGAAGCCTCATAGCGGCGGCGCCACCGTACCATGAGCGCCGCGAGGAGAGGTTCGTCGACGTCGCTGTCGCTAAGCTGGGTCCGAAACACGGCCGGCGACGACTGCCCTTTGAACCTGGCAACTTCGTGCGTGCCGAGGATGGCGGGCGTGCTGCCGATCAAATCCTCGTAGTGGCGGTCGAGCATCCAGGGGTAGATCGCAAAAGCCTCGCCGAACAGGATACGGAGTCCGCGTGGGTGTCGCAGTTCGAGTGCGCGGCTTCGGATGACTGTCGCCAGCGCGATGAGGTCGCGAAAACTCGCGAGCGTGTCAACCTCACGAAAGACGGACGAGGCGGCATCATGAACAAGCAGGACGCTCGGCTCGAACTTGGCACCGAAATTGTCGGTAAAGCGGTTGAGAAAGCGGCGGAGCATCGGATGCGCGCGTTTCAGGGCCGTCACCCGACCGTCGTGAGCAGGGGCGAGCACCGCGATGTCGCAGCCGATCGCTGATCGGAGAGGAATATTTGGCAGTACGAATATCGGCGTCCAGTCGCTGGTCATGCATCAGTGCCTGTTTCGGCGTGTGGTTACGGCCGAGATCGAAGTCAATGTTCGCAAGAATAGGCTGGCACGACGATGAACGATACGGAACGTGAGGCGATCATCCTCAATTCGGCCTGGGAGATGATCGACGGCATGGTCAATTGGGCGATGTTCGTGAAGACCGACCGGCCCGATCCGTCAAACCTAATGTTCCAGACGAGTGGATGCGCACGGCTCTTCGTCATCCTGCTCGGTGATTTTCTCTCCGAGATTCGTGCGTTCAAGGGCGAGCCGATCCCGTTGAGCCTTAAGACCCCGTTTCATAACTAGCGTGCGAGGCGTTGGACGAGGACCATTGCGGCG
>CAXTDA010000617.1:0-2252 GCA_964242935.1 uncultured Burkholderiaceae bacterium
AGCCGAACAGCCGCGCGCTCGCGAGCACCGCGTCGATGCGGCCGTTGCCGGCGTCGGCGTCGAGCGCAGCGGGCGGCGGCACGGCGATCGACGCGCCGCCGAGAAGCCGCGTGGCCCACCACGCGACGAGCGCGCAGAGGGCGACCAGCAACAGCGACGTGACGATCCAGGAAAGGCGTTGCATCGGTCGGGAGATTCGGCGGTGTCGCGCTGTCGCGCGGGCGAGACGTCCTGTGACGGCGGTGTGCCGGGGGAGGCGACGGGACGCTGCATAATACAGACCGCCCGCGACGAGCCGAGCGCGCGACGCGCGGCAGCGTTGCAGGCAGTGCCCCGCGCACCGTCCGCGGTTCAGGCGTCGTCCCCGCGATTCGTCGCGTCGCCGGGTCGAGCTGCGCGACGCGTTCCAGGTCGATGGAGAAGGTCTTGAAGTGCATCCCCGAATCCACCCGCGGAACGCGCTCGCGCGAACGCGGCTTCACGCTGGTCGAGATCATGGTGGTGGTCGCCATTCTCGGCATCCTCGCGGCGCTGATCGTGCCGAAGATCATCGGGCGGTCGGACGACGCGCGCATCGTCGCCGCCCGGCAGGACGTCGCGACGCTCGGCGCCGCCCTGAAGCTCTACCGCCTCGACAATCAGCGCTACCCGACGACCGAGCAGGGGCTGAAGGCGCTGGTCGAGAAGCCGACGGTCGATCCGGTGCCGGCGAACTGGAAGACCGGCGGGTACCTCGACAAGCTGCCGAAGGATCCGTGGGGCAACGCGTACCAGTACCTGCAGCCCGGCATCCACGGCGAACTCGACATCTTCTCGCTCGGTGCCGACGGACAGCCGGGCGGTACCGGCAACGACGCCGACATCGGCTCGTGGGATCAGTGAGCGGGGCGATGTGGCGCCGGACACGGGCCGCCGAGCGCGGCTACACGCTGGTCGAGCTGCTCGTGGTGCTGGTGGTGCTCGGCATCCTGCTCGGCCTGGTCTCGCTGTCGATCGTGCCGGACCCGCGCGCGCGGCTGCAGCGCGACGCCGAACGCCTCGAGACGCTGTTCGCGCTGGCGGCCGAGGAGGCCCAGCTGTCGGCTCGCCCGATCGCCTGGCGCGGCGACGAGAACGGCTACGCGTTCTATCGCCGCGACCGCGATCAGTGGGTGCCGTTCGTCGACGACGCGCAGTTCAAGGCGCGCCGCTGGGACGTCGTGCCGGTGCGGCTGACGCTCGCCGCCAGCGACGTGGCGCGCTGGGCGCCGACGCGCGGCGGGGGCTTCGGCGGCGTCGACGACGGCAGCACCGCGCTCAACTTTCCGCGCGACGGCCTGCAGGTCGCGTTCGAGCTGACGATCGAGGCCGACGGCCGGACCGTGGTGCTGCGCGGCGACGGCGGCGGGCGCTACCGGGTCGAACCCGGCGCATGACGTCGCTCCGTCGCCCGGGCGGGGGGCGCCGCGACATCGACTCTCGCGGCTTCACGCTGATCGAGGTGCTGATCGCGCTGATCGTCGTGTCGCTCGTCCTCGCCGCGTCGATGCGCGCCGGCGGCACGATGATCGTGACGCAGGATGCGCTCCGCCGCGCGACGCTCGCCGGCTGGAGCGCCGAGAACACCCTCGCCGAGGGACGCCTGCCGCGCACGTTCCCGCCGATCGGCGTCAACGAGCTGCCGTGCCCGCAGCTCGACATCGCGATGACGTGCGTCGTCGAAGTGCGGACGACGCCGAACCCGGCAATGCGCCGGATCGACGTCCGCGTCTTCGAGGAGGCCGATCGCAACCGGCAGCTCGCGCATCGCGTCGCGTTCCAGGGCAGCCTGCCGTGACGCGCGGCCTCGACCGTCGACGCCGCCGCGACGCCGGCTTCACGCTGCTCGAGCTGATCGTCGCGGCCGGCATCATGGCGCTGATCGCCGTCTTCTCGTGGCGCGGCCTCGACGCGCTGATCCGCGAACGCGAGGCGATCGCCGCGTCGCAGTCGACCATCGACGCGATCCAGCGCGCGTTCGCCCGCCTCGAACGCGATGCGCTGCTGGCGAACGACGCGCAGCTCGACGGGTCGTCGACGATGCGCCTGGTCGCCGGGACGTCGTCGATCGACGGCACGGTCGCCGCGACCGTCGAGTACCGGCTGGTCGGCGACGCGCTGGTCCGCACCGTGGTCGGCACCGACGCCGCGCCGCTGGTGGTGCTCGACGGCGTCGCGGCGCTGTCGATGGAAGCGTGGGCCCCGGCGCCCGGCGGCGGCGCCTGGGTGAGGAC
>CAXTDA010000618.1:0-2250 GCA_964242935.1 uncultured Burkholderiaceae bacterium
TACCTGATGTGGGCCCGGGGCGTCGCACGGGCCGGCGCGGCGCTGCCGATCTTCTTCGCGAACCTGACGCCGGTGTTCGCGGCGGGGCTGTCGGCGCTGCTCCTGGCGGAGCGGCCGCAGGGCTATCACGTCGCGGGTCTGGTCCTCATCCTGCTCGGCATCGTACTCGCCCGTCGACGCGCGTAGCGCCGCGCTCAACGCGTCGCGATCAGCTTCCGCAGCGCCTCCTTCAACGAAGCCGCCTCGTCCGCGTCCAGGCGCTCGACGACCGATCGCTCGTGCCGCTTCGAGCGTACGAGCAGCTTGCCGAGCGCGGTGCGGCCGGCCGTCGTGATGCGCACCATCGACTGCCGGCGATCGATCTCGCCAGCGCTGCGGGTCACGCGGCCGTCGCCGTCCATCCGCTTGACCAGCTTCGCGACCGTCGACTGCTCGGCGAGCACGATCGACGCGAGGTCGCCGATGCTGTGCGCGCGGCCGTCGGCGAGCGTCGCGAGGACGCGCCATTCGAGGACGGTGAGGCCCGCGGCGCGGACTTCGAGATGGAACCCGGACGCGACGACGTAGCCTGCGCGGGCGAGCAGGTACGACAGGTAGTCGTCGACCGCCCAGCGCTTCGCACGACCGGCGACAGCCCCCGTCCCGCGTCGCGGCTGCCGCCCGGTCACTCCGCCTCGATGCCGAGCGCGACCAGGAACCGCGACACCATGTTGTAGGCCGCGACGACGCCGACCAGCTCGACCAGCTGCGCGTCGCCGAGATGCCGCCGAAGCGTCGCGAACGTCGTCTCCTCGACCTCGATGATGCGGCTCATCTGCATCGCCAACGCGATCGTCGCGTTCTCGACCTCGTCGAACAGCGAAGCGTCGACCGGCACGGATTCCATGCGCCGGACCGCCGCGATCTGCGCATGCGAGCCGCCGGCCTTCACGAACTCGGGCGCGTGGTGCACGAACTCGTAGTCGGCGCCGTTCATCACCGCGACCACGCACATCGCCAGCTCGCGGAGCCGGCGGTCGACCGCGAGGTCGTTGCGGACTGCGCCGAGCAACGCGTTCCACCCGGCGGCGAACGGCGGGCTGTGCAGCAGCTCGCGATCGAGGTTCAGCAGCGTGCCGCCGCGACGCTGACGGATGGCGGCGACGAGTGGCGTGTCGCCGGCCTGTTCGTCGGTGACATAGGGGATGCGCGGCATCGTCGGGCTCGCAGGGTTGGAGGTCGGAAGCCGCGTCAGCGGTCCGGGTGCGGTTGCGTCATGTGATAGTTGCCGCCCTGGAAGACGAGCGGCTCGCGCTCGCTGAAGTCGCAGCGCTCGACCTCGCCGACGAAGATCACGTGATCGCCCTCCTCGTAGCGGCTGCGGTTGAAGCATTCGAACCAGGCGCAGCAGCCGTCGAGGATCGGCGCGCCGCGAAAGCCCTCGCGCCACGCGATGCCGTCGAATCGCTCGTTGACCGGCCGCTCGACCGCACCGCCGCTGGCGCTTCGCGTGCCGAAGCGTCGCGAGAGGTCGATCTGGTCCGAGGCCAGCACGTTGACCGCATAGTGCGAGTTGTCGCGGAAGACGGCCAGGCTGCCGGCAGCGAGCGCGAGGCTCCACAGCACCAGCGGCGGATCGAGCGAGACCGAGTTGAACGAATTGGCCGTGAAGCCGAGCAGCCGCGAGCGGCCGTCCGGTTCCACCGCGCGCGTCGTGATGATCGTCACGCCGGTCGCGAACTGGCCGAGCGCGCTTCTGAAGTGGCTGCGGTCGAAGTCGGGTCGACGCGCGGCTTCGCCGGGCGATGCGATCAGCGAAGCCGGCATCTTCGCACTCCGTCGGACGGGACAGTCACGGGCGGCACGTTCGTTGGAGTTGCATGAAAATTCATCTAATATCGTTCGGCAGCATAGTGACGGTGGTGCGGGCTTGCAAGCGGTCAGGCGCGCCCGCCGACGTCCGGTCATCGACGAGCGCAACGACGAGCAATGGACAGACCCGACGCGTGGAACCCCGTGACTGTACCGTCTCGACGCCGATCGATCGATGCTCGTTGAACGCGTCGAGGCGCGCTGGATCGACGCGTTCGCCGCGGTGCTCGGCCGCTGCGCGATCGGTCCGGGCGACGTCGTCGCGCTGCTGTCCGAATCGCAGTCGCGGGCCGTGCTGGTCGACCTCGCCGAGCTGGCCGCGGCACGTCTCGGTGCCCGCACGTTCCGCGTCGCGGTCCCGACGCCGGCGCCGGCGGTGCCGATCCCGATCCGCTCCAC
>CAXTDA010000619.1:0-1974 GCA_964242935.1 uncultured Burkholderiaceae bacterium
TGGCTGCTCGTCGCCGCGACCGGCGACGAGGTGCTCGACTGGCGCGAGATGGTCGAGCGTTATCCCGATGTGCGGCACCGCGTCATCGACGGCAGCGACCACGGCCTCTCCGACTTCACCGACTACATCGACGACGTGATCGACTTCGCGATCGGGGCCGCGGGCCCTGCGCGTTGACGGATGGAGACCTCCTTCGTCTCGGCGACGATCCTGCTGCTGCTCGTCACCGACCCGCTCGGCAACGTGCCGATCTTCGTCGCGGCGCTGCGCGCCGTGCCACCGCACCGGAAGGCGTTCGTGATCCTGCGCGAATGCCTGATCGCGTTCGCGATCCTGCTGCTGTTCATGGTGTTCGGCGACCGCTTCATGGACGCCCTCGGCCTGTCCGACGTGTCGTTGCAGATCGGCGGCGGCGTGATCCTGTTCCTGATCGCGCTTCGCATGGTGTTCCCGGTGCCGGAAGGCATCTTCGGCCTGAGCCCGGCCGGCGAGCCGTTCATCGTGCCGCTCGCGATTCCGGCACTCGCCGGACCGTCGGCGCTCGCGACCGTCCTGCTGCTGGTGTCGCGCGATCCCGGTCGGCTCTTCGAGTGGGTCGCCGCGTTGTCGGTCGCGCTCGCGACGTCGGCCGTCGTGCTCGTCTTCTCGGACAAGCTGCAGCGGCGACTCGGCGAGCGCGTGATGAGCGCGTTCGAGCGGTTGATGGGCCTCGTGTTGATCGCGATCGCGGTCGAGATGATGCTGAAAGGGATCCGCGCGTTCATCGTGCAGTTGCCGTGACGTCGATGCGCGCGGTCGACAGTCGCCGCGAGTACACGCGGCGCTTCCATCGCGTGATCGACTACATCGACCGGCACCTCGACGAGCCGCTCGCGCTCGCGACGCTGGCAGAGGTCGCGCACTTCTCGCCGTTCCATTTCCATCGCCTGTTCGCGGCGTGGATGGGCGAGACGCTCGGCGACTACGTCCGTCGGCGTCGGATCGAGGTCGCGGCGACCCGCCTGTCGGCCCAGCCCCGCGTGCCGGTCCTCGACGTGGCGCTCTCGGTCGGCTTCGGTTCCGGCGAAGCGTTCGCGCATGCCTTTCGCGCCCGCTTCGGCGTCTCGGCCTCCACGTGGCGTCGCGAGCGGTCCGTGCGGCGACGCGCGAAACGCAATCCCGATCAGGCGGCGCTTTCCGACGGGGTCGACGATGCGGACCATCCTCTCTCGAAGGAGCCGCCCATGCAGGTCGATCTGGTCGAACGGGCACCGGTCCGCATCGTCTATCTGCGCAACGTCGGGCCGTACGGGCCGGCGCTCGCGGAATTCTGGTCGCGCCGCGTGATGCCGTGGATCGCGGAGCGCCGGCTGCACGGCCGGGCGATGTACGGCATCTCGCTCGACGATCCGGACGTCACGGCGCCCGACCGGTTGCGGTACGACGTCGGCGTCGAGGTCGGCGACGACTTCGTCGCGATCGGCGACGAACAGGTGACGACGATCCCCGGCGGCCGCTACGCCGCGACGCGCTTCTTCGGCCCGGCCGATCGCATCCAGGCGTCGTGGGAATCGCTGCTCCGCGACTGGCTGCCGGAGAGCGGCCTGCAACTCGACGCGCGACCGACGTTCGAGCACTACGCGCCCGACATGCGGCACGACGACGCGACCGGCGCGTTCGAGTGCGACATCACGATTCCGGTGATGCCGCTATGAGGCCGAGCGAAGCGCCGAGCCGATCAGCGCGAGTCCCGAGCACAGCATGACCGCGTCGAGGACGTGCCGGAACAGGTCGGCGCTGAGCCGCAGCACGACCGCCTTGCCGGCGTAGGTGCCGATCATCAGCGACGTGCCGACCAGGACGCCCTGCAGGAAGACGTCGGCCGGCATCGCGCCGAACTGCCGGAACGCGACGACCTTGCTGACGTAGAGCGTCATCGAGCTCGCGGCCTCGGTCGACAGGAACGCGCCGCCGACCAGGCCGTACGCCGCGAAC
>CAXTDA010000619.1:1984-2246 GCA_964242935.1 uncultured Burkholderiaceae bacterium
CCGGACCCCCCCCCCCCCCCGGCCTCCCGCCGCCCACCCCCGCCCGGGGGGGGGGCCGCTCGACAGCACGATGCCGGTCACGTAGCCGATCAGCGCGCCGGCGAGCGCGAGCTGCCAGCGTGCGAGCCGCCACCCCTGGCCGGTCCGCATGCGCCGCAACGGGATCATCGCGAGGAAGAACAGTCCGAGCGCGAGATCGATCGCGGCCGGCGGCAACGCGAGCAGCGTGCGGGCGCCGAGCGCCGCGGCCGGGGCGCCGGGG
>CAXTDA010000620.1:0-2244 GCA_964242935.1 uncultured Burkholderiaceae bacterium
GCGCGTCCGACCTGGAGGTCGCGCACCCGACTGCCGATCGCCGCGGCCGCCCCGTGCCAGCACGCCGCGACACCGGCGCCGCCGTGCCAGAAGCCAGGACGCCGCAGATAGCCGCCGGCGTCGCCGACGATGCGGGCGGGAACGCCGTCGCAGACGACATCGAAGCTGCCCGACCCGGCCATGCCGACCGCGTGCCACCGGCTGCGGTCGAGCGACACGCCCGGGGACGCGACGCGCATCTCGACGAGATAGCGCCCGCCGTCGGCATCCACGGCCGTCATCAATCCGGCGTCGACGACGGCCGCGCCCGAGCACCACGACTTCCGGCCGTCGACCACGACGTGGGCCGCGTCGCGCGGACCGCCGCCGGCCGATGGGCGGATGGTGATCGGATCGCTGCGCGCCTCGGAGGCCCAGACGGCGTACAGCAGCCCCGGCCGCGGCGCCGCGTGCGGCTCGATCTCGTGCAGGATCGCGAGCGCGTCGGTGTGACTTTCGTAGACCTTGACGAGCGACAGGTCGCGGCGGGCGACCGCCTCGAGCGCCTGCCAGCGCTGGAGCGTCGAGCCCCGTCCGGGCATCGGCAGCCGGTCGCAGCCGGCGGCGAGCAGGCGGCGCATCGTCTCGGCGATCGGTGCATCGTGCGCCAGGTCGGAAGCGGCCAACGCTCGCGTCACGCGTGCGACCGCGCTCTCCGCCCGGATCCTCGTATCGTCCAACCGCGCCGCCATCGCCGCTCCCCGGTTTCCGAGAGCCGGACCTCGATCGGCGGGCCGGTTGCAGTGCTCGGAAACGACCGTCGATTCTCGCGGAACGTTCCGAGCACGCGCTCGGACGAAGGCTGATCACGCCGTCGTGAAGACGCGCGATGCGTCGGTTAGACGAGGCGGCCGCGTTCCCGCAACGCGACGACCGCGCGCTTGCAGTCGTCGATCGACGCCGGCTTCGTCAGGTGGGCGTCGAAACCCGCGTCGGTCGCCCGCTGGACGTCGCTGGCCCGGCCGTAGCCCGTCATCGCGATCGCGACGAGGTCGTCCGACGTGTTGCGCTTGCGGACCGCATCGATGAGCTGGTAGCCATCCATGACCGGCATCCCGACATCGGAGACGAGCAGATCGAACGGCTGCGCGTCCAGCAGTCGCAGCGCGGCGGCGCCGCTATGCCCTTCGACGACCTCGGCGCCCTCGAGCCGAAGCAGCTCCGCGAACGGCTCGAGCGCCTCGGCCGCGTCGTCGACCACCAGGATCCGCAGGCCGCGCAGCGGTTCGTCCCCGGCCGACATCTCGGCGCGAGTCGGGCCGGTCGCCGGATCGTCGTCGATCGGAAAGATCACCGAGAAGGTCGCGCCGCGGCCGACCCCCGGGGAGCGCGCCGCGACCCGTCCGCCCTGCGCCTCGGTCAGTTCCTTGACGAGCGCGAGTCCGATGCCCATGCCGCCTTCGCCGTGGCTCGTCTCACGGCGTTCCTGCCGGAACAACGAAAACACGTCCGGCAGGAACGCCGGCGCGATGCCGCGTCCGGTATCGCTGATCTCGAGACGGGCTTCGGCGCGATCGCGCACCAGGGCCACGGTCACCCGTCCGCCGGGCTCGGTGAACTTGATCGCGTTGCTGAGCAGGTTCCACGCGATCTGCTCGATGCGCACCGGGTCGCAGGCGAGGATGAGCTCGTCGTCGGGATCGATCATGCGCTCGAGCACGACCTGCTTCGCTTCGGCGTCACCGGCGGCGGCGTCGGCGATGCGGACGACGATGTCGCGAAGCGAGAGGCGCACCAGCGTCATCATCATCTTGCCGGTCCGCGCGCGCGACAGGTCGAGCAGGTCGTCGATGATGCGGGCCTGCCCCGACACCGTACGGCGGATCGTTTCGGCGGCACGGCGAACGGCGGGAAACTGGTCGACCTGCGGCATGCGGGCGAGCAGCTCGGCGTTGACGTGGATCAGGTTCAGCGGGTGCTTCAGCTCGTGCGACATGACCGCGAGGAATTCGTCCTTCAGCCGGTTCGCCGCCTCGGCCGCGAGCCCGGCCTGCTTCTGGCGGTTCATCTCCTCGTCGCGCCGCGCTTCGAGCAGCCGGGTGCCGGTCATGTCCCGCGCGATCTTCGCGAAGCCGAGCGCGCCGCCGGTCATGTACGACGTCATCACGCCGCTGCAGTAGAAACGCGTCCCGTCCTTCCGCAGATGCCAACGCTCGTCCTCGGCACTCCCGGTCGCGCGCGCCTGCGCGAGCTCGCGCTCGTGCA
>CAXTDA010000621.1:0-2238 GCA_964242935.1 uncultured Burkholderiaceae bacterium
CCGCGCTCGAGACGCTGGCCGTGATCGAGGACGATAGCCTGCTGTCGAACGCGGAACAGGTCGGCCAGGCGATCCGCTCGGTGTTCTCGCGGGAGCTGGCGTCGGTCGCCGGCGTGCTCGAGATCCGCGGGCGCGGACTGATGCTCGGCATCGAGCTCGCCTGTCCGTGCGCCGAGATCCCGAGGCGGGCGCTGGACTGCACGCCGGACTACGGCCTGCTGGTCAACGTGACGCAGGATCGCGTCGTCCGCCTCCTGCCGTCGCTCGTCATGAACGTCGAGGAGGGCACGTTGCTCGCAGAGGGCGTCGTGTTGGTGGTGCGCGACTTCCTCGCCCGCCAGGCGGAGCCGAAGGCTGCCTAGTGCCCCGAGGGTCCCGAGGCGGAACTTTCCGCCCCTGGCGTCGATACGCCACGCCGGACGACCGACGGTGACGCATGCGCCGCCGTCCGGCGGACTGCGGTGGATTTCATGGTGAGCTACCGTCGATGATTCGCCATTACCTGCAATTCAACGACCTGACGCGCGACGACTACGATTTCCTGTTCGAGCGCATCCGTCTGATCAAGGACCGCTTCAAGCGCTATGTCGCCTACCAACCGCTGGTCGATCGCACGCTCGCGATGGTGTTCGAGAAGGCGTCCACGCGGACTCGCGTCTCCTTCGAGGCGGGCATGTACCAGATGGGCGGATCGGTCATCAACCTCACGACCGGTGACTCGCAGCTCGGCCGGGCCGAACCGATCGAGGACACCGCGCGGGTCATCAGCCGCATGGTCGATCTGGTCATGATCCGCACCTACGAGCAGTCGCGCATCGAGACGTTCGCCGCGAACTCGCGGGTGCCGGTGATCAACGGGCTGACGAACGAATACCACCCGTGCCAGATCCTGGCCGACATCTTCACGTACATCGAGCAGCGGGGCGCCATCGAAGGGGCGACGGTGGCCTGGATCGGCGACTCGAACAACATGTGCAACACGTGGCTGCAGGCGGGCGAGACGCTCGGCTTCGACGTGCACGTCTCCACGCCGCCGGGTTACGAGGTAAAGCCCGAACGGGCCGGTCTGGTCGACGCCGCGCACTACCGCTCGTTCGCCGACCCCGGCGAGGCCTGCAGCGACGCGGACCTCGTGACCACCGACGTGTGGACCAGCATGGGCTTCGAAGCCGAGAACGAATCGCGGAAGAAGGCGTTCGCCGGCTGGCGCGTCACCGACCGGCTGATGTGGTCGGCGAAGCCGAGCGCGCTCTTCATGCATTGCCTGCCCGCCCACCGCGGCGAAGAGGTCGACGCATCGGTCATCGACGGTCCGCAATCCGTGGTCTGGGATGAGGCCGAGAACCGCCTGCATGCACAGAAGGCGTTGATGGAGTTCCTGATCCTCGGCCGGACCGATGCCTGATCGAGCCCTCCGGCGGCCGGCGGACGGGTGATGAGCACCACGCTCGCGCCCGCAACCGAACGATTGCTCGATGCCAAGCTCGAGGCGGCCTGGTTGAACCATCCGTGCTCGCCGATCGACTCGATCGCGGTCGCCGAGAAGTACCTGGGCACGAGTCGGACGGCGACGACCAACGACATCGTCTTCGCGAACCTCATCGCAGCCAGCGGCTCGACGCGGCTCGCCGACACCGCCGGCGCGCGGCTGCACCTCGCTCGCGCACGCACCGCGCTCGCGCAGTCCCCCACGCGCAGTCCCGCGTTCCAGCGCCTGCTGCAGATCGTGCACGGCGTGCACGCGGCGCTGCACTGGGTCGAGCGCGACCTCGTCGCGTCGATGGTGTCGTTCGAGCGCGCGCTCGCGCATTCGGAAGCGCTCGAGCCGTCCGACGAGCACTACATCCGCCTCTGGCGCGCGACGACGCTCCTCGGACTCGGCAGGCCCGAGCTGGCGTTTCGCGACCTGCTGACCGGACTCGAATATTTCCGCTTCAACTATCCGCCCGCGCACGCGCTGCTCGCGTTCAACGTGGGCACGACGCTGCTCCATGCGGGCGACTGGGAAGGCGCGGAAAGCTCCCTCCGGATGGCGTTGGCCGAGAGTGAAAGCGTCGGCATGCCGGGCTTCGCGATCACGTGCCGGTCCAACCTCGCGTATTGCCTGATCAACGCCGGACGCGTCGAGGAAGCGACCATCGAGATCAATACCGCGCTCGACGAGGACCGGGATCTGCTGCTGGTGTTCCGTCCGGGCGACATGATGACGACCGTCGCGGAGAACCTGATCGAGACCGG
>CAXTDA010000622.1:0-254 GCA_964242935.1 uncultured Burkholderiaceae bacterium
CTGCAGGGCTGCGCCCCGGACCTGATCGAGCGCTTCGTCCGCACGGCCGACGCGAAGGCGCTCGACCCGCAGTGCCTGGCGACGATCCCGCGGCCGCCGTTCTTCGCCCCGGTCGCCGAGGCGCGCCGGCCGAACGAGACGACTGCCGTCCCGTGAAGCGATGATCGAGGTCGACGGCCTGACGAAGGCGTTCGTCGCGAAGGGGGACGGCAAGTCGCGACGCGAGCGGACGCCGCGTCGCGTCGAGGCCGTGC
>CAXTDA010000622.1:264-2236 GCA_964242935.1 uncultured Burkholderiaceae bacterium
GGCGGCGGGGCGCGGCGTCTCGTTCGCGGCGGCCGACGGCATGACGACCGGCCTCCTCGGACCGAACGGCGCCGGCAAGACGACGACGTTGCGGATGATCGCGACGCTGGTCGTCCCCGATCGCGGCCACGCGCGGGTCGACGGGCTCGACAGCGTCGCCGACGCCCGCGGCGTCCGCGAGCGGCTCGGCGTGTTGTCCGACGCGCGCGGCCTATACGTCCGCATGACGGCCCGCGAGAACATCCGCTACTACGGCCGGCTGCGCGGGCTCGGCGACGACACGATCGATCGCGCGATCGAGCGCCTCGCGGCGATCCTCGAGATGAAGCCGCTGCTCGACCGGCGGACCGACGGCTTCTCGCAGGGCGAACGGATGAAGGTCGCGATCGCACGGGCGCTGGTCCACGACCCGCAGAACCTCGTGCTCGACGAACCGAGCAACGGGCTCGACGTCACCGCGACCCGCGCGTTGCGGACGCTGATCCGGCAGCTCCGCGACGCCGGCAAGTGCATCGTGATGTCGAGCCACGTCATGCAGGAGGTGACCGCGCTCGCCGACCGCATCGTCATCGTCGCCGAAGGGCGCACGGTCGCGGCCGGGACGCCGGAGGCGGTGCTGGCCGAAGCCGGAACCACCGACCTCGAGGACGCGTTCTTCCGGCTCGTCGAACGCGCCGCGGCCGAGCGGGCGCGCGAATCGACGACCAGGGACACCGCGTGATCGCCGCCTGGTGGGCGGTGTTCCGGAAGGAGATCGTCGACGGCCTTCGCGACCGCCG
The DNA here is from genome assembly GCA_964242935.1 of uncultured Burkholderiaceae bacterium. Lineage (GTDB taxonomy): Bacteria > Pseudomonadota > Gammaproteobacteria > Burkholderiales > Burkholderiaceae_D > CAHJXF01. The sequence continues at coordinate 1,044 of CAXTDA010000622.1, forward strand.
CACGATCCTGACGATGCTCGTCACCGGCATCGCGATGGGTCCGATCGCGCTGCTGCTGATGGCCAACTACGTTGCCGGCATCGAGGAGAAGAGCGCCGCGAAGAAGGTGCTGGTCGCGGGTCTCGACCGTGCGCCGCCGCTCGCCAACTTCTTCGCGCGGAACGGCATCAACGCGGTCGCGGCGCCCGACGACTACGCGGCCCGAATCGATCGCGGCACGCTGCAGGAGGCGGTGGTGATCGTCCCGGACGACTTCGTCGAGCGCTACGCGCGCGGCGAGACGGTCGACGTGCAGCTGCTGTTCGACGATTCGCGGAACGCCGCGCTGCCGTCGATCCGCCTCGCCGACGCCGCGCTGAAGGGCTTCTCGCGCGAAGCCGCGCTGCTCCGGATCGTCGATCGCGGGCTTGCGCCCCAACTGCTCCAGGCCGTCAACGTCGAACGCGTGAACAAGGCGACACGAAAGCAGCAGGCCGCCTTCCTGCTGTTCCTGATCCCGATGTTCGGGCTCCTCGGCGCCGTGATCGGCAGCCTCAGCGTCGCACTCGACACGACCGCCGGCGAACGCGAACGCGGATCGCTCGAGCCGCTGCTGATGAACCCGGTGCCGCTACCGGCGCTGGTCGCCGGCAAGTGGGCGATGGTCGCCGCGTTCGGGTCGTCGGTCGTGCTGCTGACGTTCGGCGGCTTCGCGGTCGCGACCCGCTTCGTGACCAGCCAGACGCTCGCGACGCTGTTCGCGTTCGGGCTCCCCGAGTTCGTCCGCTTCGCCGCGGTCGCGCTGCCGTTCACGTGGATGATCGGCGCGATCCTGATGCTGATCGCGACGTTCGGCCGGACCTACAAGGAAGCGCAGACCTATGCGAGCTACGTCGCGCTGGTCGTCAACTTCGTGCCGCTGATCACGATCTTCACGGCGCTGACCGAGGCGCCGTGGCAGCTGTTCGTCCCGGCGCTCGCGCAGCAGCTCTGGCCGCGACGATCGCCTGCCTCGCGCTGCTCGCGCGGCTGCTGCGACGGGAGAGCATCGTCTTCGGCCGCTAGCGTTTCAACAGCGACCCGAGGACGCCGCGGACGATCGACGAGCCGACCTGCCGCGCCGCGCTTCGCGCCATCGAGTCGACGATGCCTTCGTGCCGTCCGCCGCGCGGGCCGGTCGTGCCGAACAGCACGCCGCTGACGCTGTTCCAGAG
>CAXTDA010000623.1:0-2230 GCA_964242935.1 uncultured Burkholderiaceae bacterium
GCCACGGCATCGACAAGGACGAGCGCGCGATGGCGATCGAGCGCGAGGAGATCGAGCGCCTGAAGAAGGACTCGGACGACGAGCGTTCGATCCTCAACCGCGCCACCTGGTCGCGGCTGCGCGAGATGCTGATCGGCCAGGTCGCGACCGCGGCGCCCAAGGGCGTCAAGAAGGGGTCGGTGATCGATCAGGACCTGCTCGACTCGGTAGATCGGCATGAGTGGTGGAAGTTCGCCGTTCAGGACGATGCCGTGCAGGCGAACCTGGAGGCGGTGAAGACGCAATATGACGACGCCGCCAAGCTGATCCGCGAGAAGTTCGAGGACCGGCGCGAGAAGCTGGAGCGCGGCGACGAGCTGCCGCCCGGCGTGCTCAAGATGGTCAAGGTGTTCGTGGCGGTGAAGCGCAAGCTGCAGCCGGGCGACAAGATGGCCGGCCGGCACGGCAACAAGGGCGTCATTTCGCGCATCCTGCCGACCGAGGACATGCCGTTCCTGGCCGACGGGACGCCCGTCGATCTGGTGCTCAACCCGCTCGGCGTGCCGAGCCGCATGAACGTCGGCCAGATCTTCGAGACCCATCTGGGCTGGGCCGCACGCGGCCTGGGCCAGCAGATCGCGCAGCAGCTCGACGACTGGCGCGAGGCCAACCCGGACGCCAGGGCGGGCGCGATGCCCGATGCGGTCAAGGCTCGCCTCTCCGAAGTCTATGGCGAGCATTATCTCGACGACATCAACGGTCGTTCGGGTGACGAGATCGTCGAGCTGGCGTCCAACCTGCGCGCGGGCGTGCCGATGGGCACGCCGGTGTTCGACGGCGCGGTCGAGCGCGACGTGACCGACATGCTGGAGCTGGCGGGCCTCGATCCGTCGGGCCAGTCGGACCTGTTCGACGGGCGCACCGGCGAGATGTTCGACCGCAAGGTGACGGTGGGCATCATCTACATGTTGAAGCTGCACCATCTGGTGGACGACAAGATCCACGCGCGGTCGATCGGGCCGTACAGCCTCGTCACCCAGCAGCCGTTGGGCGGTAAGGCGCAGTTCGGCGGACAGCGCTTCGGCGAGATGGAGGTCTGGGCGCTCCAGGCGTACGGCGCGGCCTACATGCTCCAGGAGATGCTGACGGTGAAGTCCGACGACGTGGTCGGCCGCACCAAGGTCTATGAGGCGATCGTCAAGGGCGACGACACGTTCGAGGCCGGCATCCCCGAGAGCTTCAACGTGCTCGTCAAGGAGATGCGCTCGCTGGGCCTCAACGTCGATCTGAAGACGAACGAGCCCGAGCTGGACGAGCTGCCCCAGGCGGCGGAGTAAGCGGGAGTGGTGGAGCAGCGACGTCAAAAGAGGTCACTTTATGTGCAGACCATTGGCGTTGCTTTTCTCCTCTTCTGTTTAGGCTTTGCGTGGCTTTGGATGAGAAACTATCATCCGAGTGATTGGAATTGGATGTTTGCTCCACTTGTTGGTCTTGCGGCCATTCTTCTGATCAACACGCGAAAACGCCTTCTTTACGCGCAATTGCAAACTCACCCGTCTAAGGGATCGAACCCATGAACGACATGACCCCCTTCGCGAACCCGGTCGCCAAGCCCGAGACGTTCGACCAGATCCAGATCGGCATCGCGTCCCCGGACAAGATCCGTTCCTGGTCGTTCGGCGAGATCAAGAAGCCCGAGACGATCAACTATCGCACGTTCAAGCCCGAGCGTGACGGCCTGTTCTGCGCGCGCATCTTCGGTCCGATCAAGGATTACGAGTGCCTGTGCGGCAAGTACAAGCGCATGAAGTACAAGGGCATCGTCTGCGAGAAGTGCGGCGTCGAGGTCACCGTCTCGAAGGTCCGCCGCGAGCGGATGGGCCATATCGAGCTGGCCGCGCCGGTCGCGCACATCTGGTTCCTGAAGTCGCTGCCGAGCCGCATCGGCCTGCTGCTCGACATGCAGCTCAAGCAGCTGGAGCGCGTGCTCTATTTCGAGGCGTATATCGTCATCGAGCCGGGCCTGACGCCGCTGGAGAAATATCAGCTCCTCACCGAGGACGAGCTGCTGGAGGCGCAGGACGAACATGGCGAGGACGCCTTCTCGGCCGGCATCGGCGCGGAAGCCGTGCGCGTCATGCTGGAGTCGCTCGACCTGGAGGGCGAGAAGCGCGACCTGCTGGAGGAGCTCGCCACCACCAAGTCCGAGCTCAAGCCCAAGAAGATCATCAAGCGGCTGAAGGTCGTCGAG
>CAXTDA010000624.1:0-2230 GCA_964242935.1 uncultured Burkholderiaceae bacterium
GGCCGTCATGGCGCACCCCCTGGGGGGGAGGGCGCCCGCGCCCCCCGGGGGGGGCGCGAACCGCGCCGGGTGCCAGAACCGTCCCGTCGTGCTGATGCCAGCGAGCGAGCACTTCCGCCCCGACGAAGCGCCCGGTCGCGCAGTCGTGGATCGGCTGGTACCAGGGCTCGATGCGGTCGTCCGACACGGCCTCGCGCACCCGCCGATCGAGCGCCGCGCGACGCTCGATCTCGTTCCGCAGACCCGACTGGAACACCGTGACCTTGGCTCGTCCGGTCCGCTTCGACTCGTAGAGCGCGAGGTCGGCGTCGCGCAGCAGTTCATCCGCATCCTTCGCGACGGCCGACTCGGCGATGCCGATCGAGCAGGTCGACGGCACGCTCCGTCCTTCGATCAGCGTCGGGCGGCACAGCGTCCGCAGCAGCCGGTGCGCCATCGTCAGCGCGCCGACCTCGCCGCCGACCTTCCGGGCGATCACCGCGAACTCGTCGCCGCCGAGACGGGCGACCACGTCGCCCGGCCGGATCGCAATGACCAGACGGCTCGCGAAGTCGATCAGCAAGGCATCGCCGGCCGCGTGGCCGAACGTATCGTTGACCGACTTGAAGTCGTCGAGATCGATCAGCAGCGTCGCGATCGCGTCGCCGGTCTGTCTCGCGGTCACCAGCGCCTCGCCGAGCTGGCGCGCGAACGAGGCGCGGTTGGCGATGCCGGTCAGGCCGTCGACTTCGGCCAGCGCGACCGCCAGCTGGCGCTCCATCGACAGCTCGTGCGTGCGCTCGGCGACGCGCTGTTCGAGATCGGCCGCGAGGCCGGCGAGCGCCCGGTTCGCTTCGTAGAGCGCGAGCGACTTCGATTCGAGCAGCCGTTCGGCCTCGTGCCGCGCGCGTCGCTCGCGCGCCACCCGATCCGTCAATCGCCGTTCGCGATCGCTCGGCTCGCCATCACCCCTGGACGGATCGGACGGCAACGGGCCGGGGGGAGTCGACCCGTCCATCCGACTACCCGACGTCGATGACGAAGCAGGTCGCGTCGCCGTCGCTGCCGTCGATCGGCCGCGCCTCGACGCGGGCCTCGATGCCGAACTGCCGCGCGCTGCCGCAGATCAGGCCTTCGGCGAGCGCGCCCATCCGCCGCGGGCTGCGGTACTCCATCACGATGCGCGACGCGGTCCGCTCGCGCATGCGGAACGACGGCAGTTCGGCATCGGGGTACAGCTTCAGGACCTCGACGTGGATATGCGCCTCGACGCTCTCGAGGAAGTCGAAGTAGCACGTGGCCCGTTGGAAGAAGGCGGGATGCTCGCGCGCGAACGTGTCGCTCAGTTGCGAGCCGAAGTCGCGGATCAGCGCGGCGGGCGGCTGGTTCGTGCGTTCGGCGAGCGAGGTGCAGAGCGCCACCATCTCGCCGTGTCCGTAGGTGCCGACCGACGTGTACGCGCCGCCGCTCGGCAGGTCGCTCGCCTCGATGATGTCGTCGACCATGTCGTCGCCGTGACGCGCGGCGACGAAGTCGAGGAACTCGGTGAAGACGAGGCCTTTCATGGAAGCTCCAGCGCGGACGGACGTGCGCACCGGTGCGCGCGCTTCCCGGCCCCTCCGAGATATCGGCAGGGCTTTCACGATCCTGAGTGCTTCGTGCGTGAGGCGGTGGCCGTCGTCAGCCGGCCCGACGGGCCGCCGCCAGCGCCGCCGCCCACCAGATCCATTCGTCGAACAGTACGCCGAAGCGCTTCTCCTCCTTCGGATCGGCCGCGAACACGCCGTCCTTCAGCTTGCCCGCGACGTCGCGCAGGTGGATCGCGGTCGGCAGCGGCGCCATCTCGAGCTCGACCAGCACGAGCCGCAGCTGCTCGATGCCGCGCGCGCCTTCCGCGTTGCCGAACGAGACGAACGACGCGGGCTTCCGGTTCCATTCGGCGTAGAGGTAGTCGAGCGCGTTCTTCAACGCCGCCGTGTAGCCGTGGTTGTACTCGGGGCTGACGAAGACGTAGCCGTCGGCGCGCGCGATGGTCGCGGCCCAGCGCTGCTGCAGCGGGTCCTGGTAGTCGCCTTGCGACGGGAACCGCGCGAGGTCGAACAGCGGCAGGTTCCAGGTCCTGAGGTCGATCAGCTCGACCGTGACGCCGCGCGTCGAGCCGAGCGTCGACGCCTGCTCGAACGCCCACTGCGCAACCGGGCCGGAGCGACGGCCTTCGCGGATGCTGCCGAGGATGATCTGGAGGTGCATG
>CAXTDA010000625.1:0-2221 GCA_964242935.1 uncultured Burkholderiaceae bacterium
GCGCCGCAGAGCGACAGGACGCGGTTGCAGGGGGCGGGCGCGAGCAACGCGCGGCCTAGCGGCAGGTTCGGCAGCGCCGCGCCGCATCCCTGGCCGACCAGATCGAACGCGCCGATGTTCGCCCGCAGGCCGAGGCGCTCGATCACATGACCGGACAGACCGGGACACAGGTAGCCGGTGCAGGTGCTCACCACCACGGCGTCGATCGCATCGGCGGCGATGCCGCTCGTCGCGAGCGCGCGGCGCGCCGCGTCGGCGGCCAGCGCCGGCGCGTGGTCGAGGAAGCGCCGCGCCAGCGTGTCCGGATCGATCGTGAACACGTCGTCGAGCGTCGCGAGCGAGAGCCGGCGCGCCTCGATGCCGTTGTCGCGCTGGAGGACGGTCCGCGCGATCAGGTGGGCGCGCACGCCGAGTCGACCGAACCAGGCCGACCGCTCGAAGGCGTCGAGACACTCGGCCTTCGTGAAACGAGCCGGTGGAGTCGCAGTGCCGATGCCGCGCAGGTACATGGTGACGTGTCCGACCGACGAGCCGGAGCCTTCGCTCGCGATCGGTGAAGTTACCGCACGCCGGCGTCCATCGCATCGGACGGCGAGTGATTCGGACGGAAGCGTCCCGTCGGGCGCGTCACCGCAACAGCCGCCCCGCCGTCTCGGTCAGCGCGCTGCCGGCGATGGCGAGCACCGTCGGCAGGCTCGCGACCAGCACGACCAGCCCCACCGTGATCGTGATCGGGAAGCCGATCGAGAAGAGGTTGAGCTGCGGCGCGGCGCGCGTCATGACGCCGAGCGCCACGTTCGTGACGAGCAGCGCCGCGATCACCGGCAGCGCCATGTGGAGCGCGAGGCCGAAGATCGTCGCGCCCTGCAGGACCAGCAGCTGCCAGTCGACGAAGACGCCGCCGGTGCCGACGATCGGCAGGCCGTCGAAGCTTTCGGCGACGCCGGCGATCATCATCAGCGGCCCGTTCGCGGCGAGGAACGCGAGCGACGCGAAGTAGCGGAGCAGGCTGCCGATCAGCGGCGTCTGGTCGTTGGTCACGGGGTCGATCAGCGTCGCGTAGCCGAGCCCCATCTGGAAGCCGATCAGGTCGCCCGCGTATTCGATCGCCGCGAACGTGAGCCGCATCGAGAAGCCGAGCGCGGCGCCGATCAGCAACTGGCGCGCGATCAGCAGGACGCCGTCGCCCGATATCAACGTCACGGCCGGCACCGCGTCGATCGTCGGGGCGACGATCGCGGTCACGAACAGCGCGAGGCCGATGCGCACGCGTCGCGGGATCGACGCGTCGCCGAGGATCGGCGCCGTCGCGATCAGCGCGGCGATGCGGCAGAACGGGAAGACGGCCGCGGCGATCCACGCGAGCAGCTGCGCCTCGGTGAACTGGAGCACCGCGGAACGGCGCTTCAGCCGATCACGTGCGGGATGCTCGTGAACAGACGCTGCATGTAGTCGACCAGCGTCGTCACCATCCACGGCCCCGCGACGACCGTGGCCGCGAAGACGCCGAGGAGCTTCGGGATGAACGACAGCGTCGCCTCGTTGATCTGCGTCGCCGCCTGCAGGATGCTGACGACGAGGCCGACCGCGAGCGCCGTCAACAGCAGCGGCGCGGACACCAGGATCGCGGTCTCGAGGGCGTTCTGGCCGATCGAGAGGACGGCTTGCGGGTTCATTGGAAGCTCTGCACGAGGGAAGCGATCAGAAGGGTCCAGCCGTCGGCCAGCACGAACAGCATCAGCTTGAACGGCAACGAGATCAGCGTCGGCGACAGCATCACCATCCCCATCGACATCAGCACGCTCGAGACGACGAGGTCGATGATGATGAACGGCACGAAGACGATGAAGCCGATCTGGAACGCGGTCTTGAGCTCGCTGGTGACGAACGCGGGGATCAGGATCTTCAGCGGCACGTCGGTGGGATTCGCGACCGCCGGCGCGTTGGCGAGCTTCATGAACAGCGCGACGTCGGGCTCGCGCGTCTGCTTCAGCATGAAGCCCCTGATCGGCGCTTCGGCTCGCTTCAGCGCCTCGTCCTGCGAGAGCTGCGATCGCGAGAACGGCAGGTAGGCCTCGTCGTAGATGCGGTCCGCGACCGGCGCCATCACGAACAGCGTCAGGAAGAGGGCGAGGCCGACCATCACCTGGTTCGGCGGGGAGCTCTGCGTGCCGAGCGCGTGACGCAGCAGCGACAGCACGATGACGATCCGCGTGAAGGC
>CAXTDA010000626.1:0-2220 GCA_964242935.1 uncultured Burkholderiaceae bacterium
TGCCCGCGATCCTCGCCGAGGTCGACTACGCGGTGATCGTGCCGCGCACCGTCGCCCGGGCGTTCCGGCGCTACGGGATCAACCGCATCTCGCCGCTGCCGGTCCCGCAGCGCCACTTCGACGTCGGCCTGTTCTGGACGCGCCGGCTCGGCTCGGAGCCCGGTCACGCGTGGATGCGCTCGCTGGTCATCGCGCTGTTCCGAAAGGTACGGCAGGCGGCGTCTTGACGCCGAGTCGCCGTCCCGTTCAAAGTGGGCGGACAACGACAACGGAGACTGGACATGACGCTGGACACCCCTGCTACGACAAGACGGACCGGAGCGGCTGCAGCCGGCCTCGCGTTCTGCACCGCGCTCGGCCTTGCCGCCTGCGGCGGGAGCGACGACGGCGGCCCGCCACCGGCGCCGGCACCCGTGGCGCAGCTGACCTGCGCGCAGATCGCGACGCTGACGATTCCCGCGTCCGCGATCGGCCTGCCGACGACCGGCGCCACCGTCACCGCGGCGACCACGGTCGCCGCGACCGGCACCGGTGCGGCGACGATCCCCGAGTATTGCCGCGTCACGGCCGACATCTCGCCGCTCGACGCGACGGCGCCGAAGATCAAGATGCAGGTCAGCCTGCCGACCAGCTGGAACAGCAAGCTGATGATGTTCGGTGGCGGCGGCTACGACGGGTCGATTCCGAGCGGCACCGGCAACGTCCCCGCCGGGCCGGCCGACCAGCTGACGCCGATCGGTCGCGGTTATGCGACCACGTCGAGCGACTCGGGCCACCAGGCCGGCGCGCTCGGCAGCCAGGACGGCTCGTTCGGCGTCAACGACGAGGCCGTCAACAACTTCTCGGGCGACGCGCTCAAGAAGACGCGCGACGTCGCGGTCGCCATCATCAAGGCGCGCTATGCCGTGGCCGGGCCGGCGAGGTCGTACTTCGCCGGCGGTTCGTCGGGCGGGCGCGAGGCGCTCGAGGTCGTCCAGAAGTGGCCGCAGGACTGGGACGGCGCGATCGTGCTGTACCCGGCCTATGCGGCGGCGACCCTCGACCTCGCGTTCGGCCGCATCACGCGCGCGTTCGCGCAACCGGGCGCGTATCCGAGCCAGGCCAAGCGGAAGCGGCTCTACGACGCGTCGCTGCAGGCCTGCGACGGCCTCGACGGCGTCGTCGACGGGCTGGTCAGCAACGTGAAGGCGTGCAACACGACGTTCAACCCGTCGACCGCCACGGTCGGCGGCGTCGCGTTGCGCTGCCCGGGCGGCACCGAAGGCGGCGACACCTGCCTGTCCGACGCGCAGATCACCGCGCTCAACGTCTTCAACACGCCGACCACGTTCAGCTACGCGCTGGCCAGCGGCGAAACGCAGTATCCGGGCTTCAACACGTGGGGCACGGACCTCGGCATTCCGGGGACGAGCACGTTGCAGCCGACCGTCACGTTCCTCGCATTCGGCACCTCGCAGCCCGCGAACCCGATGCCGACGACCGCGCCTTACGGGAGCACGTTCTGGGACCAGTGGGTCAAGTACTTCGTCACGCGTGATCCGAACTTCAACTCGCTGACGCTCGACCCGCAGAATCCCGGCGCTTATCAGGCGCGCATCAGCGCGCTGACCGGCATCCAGGACGTCAACAAGACCGACCTGTCGCCGTTCCTCGCAAAGGGCGGCAAGATCCTGATGGCGCATGGGATGAGCGATGCGCTGGTCAGCACGCGTGCCACCGAGCAGTACTACGACCGGTTGAAGACGACGATGGGCGGTGCGCGGGTCGACAGCTTCGTGCGGTACTACGAGATCCCGGGTTACGGTCATGCGATCAGCACGGTCTTCAATGCCGCATGGGACTCGTTGACCACGCTCGAGAACTGGGTCGAGCGCGGCACGCTGCCGCCGAACCAGGTCGTCGCGGACACGGCAGGCGTTCCGGGGCGCACGCGGCCGCTGTGCGACTACCCGGCCTATCCGCGCTACAACGGCAGCGGCGACGTCAACGCCGCCGCGAGCTTCACCTGCACGACGCCGTAACGCGTGCGAAGACGCCGCCGGGTGGAGGGCGTCGGCACGCCACCCGGCACGGCCCGACCGTCCGTTTCGCCGCGGTCGGCCGTGTCGGGCACGACCCAGTAGACTCGTGGGTCCGTCCTTTCCGAAGCCGCCGCGCGCCGATGCCGCGCCGCTTCACCATCTCGACCGAAGTCCGATGGCCGCCGCCCCATCCCCGACC
>CAXTDA010000627.1:0-2217 GCA_964242935.1 uncultured Burkholderiaceae bacterium
CAAAACCACAGGGCCATCCCAAGCCCGCCGCCCGCCGTGCGGCGGGCGGTGCGATCGGTCGCTCACGGGGGGGAGACGACGATCGCGGGCTTCCGATTGACGAGCGTGATGCCGATCGCGATGAACGCCATCGCGACGACCAGCCGGACGCTGATCGTTTCGCCGAGCGCGATGGCCGCGAAGACGAGGCCGAAGACCGGCGTCAGGAACGAGAAGGCCGACAGGCGCGTGGCCGGGTAGTGGCGGAGCAGCCAGAACCACGTGAGGTAGCTCGCGAAAGCGACGATCACCGACTGGAACGCCATCGACGCCCACGCCCAGAGCGGCAGTCCGGCGGCGGGCCATGCTTCGCCGGTCCATCGCGCGGCGGCGTACAGCATCGCCGCCGATACGCCGAGTTGATAGAACAGCGTCTTCTCGGGGGCCGCCGTCGCGAGGCGCGTGGTGCGGATGACCAGCGTCGTCGCGCCCCAGAGACCGGCCGCGAGCAGCGCGAGCGCATCGCCGACCCAGCGCGTGCGGACCGGCGACGTGAAGCCTTCCTGGAACGCGTACGCGAGCGCGGCGAACGCGCAGGCCATCCCGAAGCCCTGCAGCGGCGACAGGCGTTCGGCCGGGACGAAGCGCGGCAACAGCAGCGCGACCACGAACGGCGCGGTGTAGATGAAGACCGAGATGCGCGCGACGTCGGTCAGCGGCACCGCGGCGTAGATGCAGACGAACTCGGCGCCGAACAACAGTCCCGCGGCGAGCCCCGGGGCGAGCGAGCCGTCGCGATCGAAGAGCGCGATCCCGCGCCCTTGCGACCACGCCCACACCAGCACGACCCCGATCGCCGAGCGCACGGCGCCCTGCAGGAGCGGCGGCAGCGCCGGCAGCGTCATCTTGACGACGACCTGCTGCAATCCCCAGAGGACGCAGCAGGTCAGCATCAGCACGACGGCCGTCGCGTCCAGATGGGCGCGGCGGGCGGTCATCGGCGGGCGGCCGTTCAGGTGCGAAGCAGTCCGGCGTCGCGCATCGCGGCTTGCACCGCCGGCCGCGCGGCCACCCGATCGCGGTACGCGACGAGGTTGGGCCAGCGGCCGAGATCGACCTTCAGGAAGCCGGTCCAGCGCAGCATCGTGTACAGGTAGCCGTCGGCAACCGTGAAGTGTTCGCCCATCAGCCAGTCGCCGTCGCCGAGCCGGATCGAGACGAATGCGAGGCGCCGGTCGAGGTCTTCGCGCAGGGCGTGCTTGGTCTCGTCGGTGAAATGCGCGAACTTGAAGATCGGATAGAAGCGCTGATGGACTTCGGACGTCAGGTAGTTCAGCCACTCGAGCTCGCGATAGCGATCCATCGTCCCGGCGGGTGGCATCAGGTCGCTGCCGGGCTTCTGGTCGGTGAGGTACTGCACGATGACCGGGCCCTCGGTCAGACGGGTGCCGTCGTCGAGTTCGAGCAGCGGCACCTGGCCGCGTGGGTTGACCGCGAGATAATCGCTGCCGTCGGCCAGCTTCATCGTCTTGCCGTCGACGAGAACCCGCTCGTACGGCAGGTCGAGCTCGTGCAGCGCGATCTGTACGGACAACGAGCACGCGGCCGGCATGTAATAGAGTTTCATGCAGTGTCCAGTGTCATTCGGAAGTGCGAGCGGATCGGGATTGTAATCAACGCGTTTCGCATCGCCCGCTCCGGTCGCTCGCCCTTCATCGTTCGTGGAGTCGTCCCTCATGTCGGATTTCGTTGCAAGTCGTCAGTCATCGGTCGAATCGCTCGCGCGCCAGACCGGCTTCAGTGTCGACGCCGTCGAATCGATGCGCGCGAGCATCGTGCGGGGTGGCGGTCGCATGGCCCAGTTCGATCATCCCGAGTTCGGCGGTCCGGGCCAGTGGATGGCGGGCGGCATGCTGATGATCGCCGCGTTCGACGACCCCGAGCTGAAGCGCCGCGTCGACCGTTTGTGCGAAGCGCTCGCCGACGGGGTCGCGCATGACGCCGAGGCTGCTCCCGTCGTGCCGTCCGCCGATGAACCGGCGCCGCATGCGGCGTGGTACCCGGCGGCGCTCGGGACGCCGAACAGCAGCGGATCGCAGAACCGGTCGCGCTACGCATGGTTCGCGGGGCCGCGTCGCCTCGCGATCGACGACGGTCGTGCGGTCACCGTGTACGACACCGGCGACCACCGCATCGGCGGCGTCTCGCAGCAGCAGGGCACGCACGGCAGCCTGTCGT
>CAXTDA010000628.1:0-2217 GCA_964242935.1 uncultured Burkholderiaceae bacterium
GCCGACGGCGCGCTCGTCGCGCTGATCGCCGGCGCGGGCGGGGCGGCGCACTTGCCCGGGATGCTCGCCGCGAAGACCGCGGTGCCGGTGCTCGGCGTCCCGGTGCCGTCGCGCCACCTGCACGGCCAGGACTCGCTGTATTCGATCGTCCAGATGCCGCACGGCATCCCGGTCGCGACGTTCGCGATCGGCAGCGCCGGTGCCGCCAATGCGGCGCTGTTCGCGATCGCGATGCTCGCCATCGGCAACGCCGCGCTGTCGCGCCGGCTCGCCGACTGGCGTGGCGCGCAAACCGGTGCCGCGGCGGCATCGCGGGTCGCGCTCTGACACGCCGGCCTCACGTCAACTTCCCATGACACGTGAACGCAGGATCGTCGCGCCCGGCGACTGGCTGGGTCTTCTCGGCGGCGGGCAGCTCGGGCGGATGTTCGCGATGGCCGCGCAGAGCCTCGGCTATCGCGTCGCCGTGCTCGACCCGGCGCGCGGCGGCCCGGCCGCGTCGGTCGCCGACGAGCACATCGAGGCCGGCTACCTCGACGCCCCGGCGCTGGAAAGCCTCGCGCTGCAGTGCTCGGCCGTGACGACCGAGTTCGAGAACGTTCCGGCACAGAGCCTCGCGTTCCTCGCCGAGCACTGCTTCACGACGCCGTCGGCCGAAAGCGTGGCCGTCGCGCAGGACCGCATCGCGGAGAAGAGTTTCATCAGCGCCTGCGGCATCGCCGTCGTCCCGCACGCGGTGATCGAGTCGGCCGCCGAACTCGACAACGCGGCCGCCGACCTGTTCCCCGGCATCCTGAAGGCGAGCCGACTCGGCTACGACGGCAAGGGGCAGGCCCACGTGGCGAGTCGCGCCGAGGCCCGCGAGGCGTTCGTGGTGCTCGGCGCGCCGTCGGCCGTCCTCGAGAAGCGCCTCGACCTCGCGTACGAAGTCTCGGTCGTGGTCGCGCGCGGCGCCGATGGCGGCACCGCGATCTACGCACCGGCCGAGAACCTCCATCGCGACGGCATCCTCGCGGTGACGATGGTGCCGTCACCGTCGATCACGCCGACGATCGAGGCCGACGCCGTCGCCGCGGCGCTCCGCATCGCGCACGCGCTCGACTACGTCGGCGTGCTGTGCGTCGAGTTCTTCGTCGCTGCGAATGCGTCGGGCGACGGCCACGACCTGCTCGTCAACGAGATCGCGCCGCGCCCGCACAACAGCGGCCACTACACCATCGATGCGTGCGTCACGAGCCAGTTCGCGCAGCAGGCCCGCATCGCGGCCGGCCTGCCGCTCGGCGACACGCGGCGGCACAGCGCGGCGGTGATGCTGAACCTGCTCGGGGATCTGTGGTTCGCCGATCGGTCGACCAGCGACGAGGTGACGTTGCCGGGCTTCGCCGAAGACGCCGCGGCCGATGTCGACGCGCAGGCCACGGCGGACGTCGACCGGCTGGTCGCACGGGCCGAGGCCGCGATCGCGGCGTCGTCTGTGGACGAAACAGACGTCGACGACGACCCGACGATCGCCGCAGATGCCATCGACGATGCCGCGATGGTCATCGAGCCCGACCCCAGCGGCGCACTGTCGGACGACGCTTCCTCGATCGAGGCCGACGCGTCGGAGCCTGCCCACGCGCCGCCGTCCTCGACCCGGGCCGACGCATCCGCCGAAGCCGTGGAGCCCGACTGGAGCGCCGTGCTCGCGCACCCCGGCGTCAACCTCCACCTGTACGGCAAGCGCGAGGCGCGACGCGGCCGGAAGATGGGCCACGTGACGATCGTGGCCGAGCAACCGGACGAGGCGCAGCGCATCGCGCGCGAGGTCGCGCGCACGCTCGGCATCGCGCGCTGGTGACGCCGCCGTGATCGCGGCCTCCTCGATGTCGGCGGCCGCCTGGTCGCGTTTCCCACCGAGACGGTCTTCGGCCTCGGCGCCGACGCACCGCATCGCCCGCGAGGTCGCCCGCGCGCTCGGCTGCGCGCGCTGGTGACATCGGCGTGAGCGCGGCGGCCGACATCGATGAGGCGGCCGCGCGACTGGCCGCCGGCCGCCTGGTCGCGTTCCCCACGGAGACGGTCTACGGCCTCGGCGCCGACGCGGCCGACGACGCGGCGGTTGCGCGCATCTTCGCGGCGAAGGGTCGCCCCGCGGACCACCCGCTGATCGTCCACCTGCCGGTCGGCGGCGAACCGCGGCAGTGGGCAAGCGAGGTCCCACGCGAGGCCGAGCAG
>CAXTDA010000629.1:0-2216 GCA_964242935.1 uncultured Burkholderiaceae bacterium
TGCGCGGCCGCTACGAGACGCTCGAGTGGCTGATGTTCCAGATGGGCGGCGTCGGCCCGATGCTCGGCCAGGCGCATCACTTCCGCATCTACGCGCCCGAAAAGATCGCCTACGCGGTGGACCGCTACACCAACGAGGCGCGACGTCTCTACGGCGTGATGGACCGCCGGCTCGGTCAGTCGCGCTTCCTCGCGACCGACGAGTACACGATCGCCGACATCGCGACCTGGCCGTGGACGCGGTCGTTCAAGAACCAGGGGATCGAGCTCGACGACTTCCCGAACGTCAGGCGCTGGTTCGACACGATCGCCGCGCGCGCGGCCGCGCAGCGCGGCGTCCAGGTGCTCGACAAGGCGCGGGGAGCGCTGACCGACGAGAAGGCGCGCGAAATGCTGTTCGGCGCGAGCCAGTACCAGAAGCGCTGACGAGCGTCCTGTCCCGCTCCGGGGACGCCTCGCCGGTCAGGCCAGCGCCGCCTCGAAGCTCGCACCGTCGTCGGACGCGCGGACACGCTGCAACACCGGCGCCACGGTCACCGGGCGATCCGACCTCCCGATCGCGACGCGATCGCGTCCGGCCGATTTGGCATCGTACAACGCGTAGTCCGCGCTCTGGAGCGCCTGCTGCAGGGTCTGGTCGCCGCGGACCACGGTGAGGCCGGCCGAGAACGTCACGCGCGAACAGGGATAGGCGGCCCAGCTCGAATCCTGCGCGACCCGTCCACGGATGCGTTCCAGGACGGCCTCCGCTTCGTCGAGTTCGGTCGCCGGCATGACGAGCAGGAACTCCTCGCCGCCCCAGCGCGCCAGCATGTCGCCGGGCCGCAACAGCTTGGTCGCCTCCCGCGCGAAGACGCGCAGCACCTCGTCGCCGGCGGCATGACCGAACGTGTCGTTGATACGCTTGAACCGATCCAGGTCGAGGATCGCGAGGCAGAGCGGCTTGCCCTTCTGCATGCGGACCAGCTCGTCGACCATGCGGTCGTCGACGTGGCGGCGGTTGGGCAATCCGGTGAGCGGATCGTGGGTCGCCAGCAGCTGCAGTTGCACCATCGCGACCTGCAACTGCACGCGCTGCGCCTTCGCGTCGCTCCGCAGCTTGCTCAACTGACCCGCGAGATAGGCCAGCGTCGGCACCGTCAGCGCCATGATGCCGAAGACGTTGCCCTCGACCAGCAGCGTGAAGACGTCGGGTGTCGACCAGGCGCCGTAGACCATCGTGACGAAGAAGACGGCCGTCGCGAACCAGCCGAGCTGCACGCAACGTCGGGGCGGCAGGATGAACGCGCCGAAGACGAGGACGAGCGGCACGACCACGGTCAGACCCGCGCGGGTCGACGGGTTGACGTGATAAGCGAAGGCCAGCGAGACGATGGCGAACACCATCTGCGGCATCGTCAGCGCCGCATCGCCGAAGCGGCACGACAACCCGCTCCGGATCGCGACGAGGAAGGTCAGGGTTCCCGTGCAGCAGAACGCGGTCAGCCAGGCCGCATCGCGCGCGCGCGCCATGTCGAGCAGAACGGCGCCCCACTGCAGCATGAGGAAGCCGACATAGACCGCGCAGGCGATCACGGTCCGCTTCATGCGAACGCGCTGGTGGGTTTCGGCACCGAACACGAGACGGTCGAGCAGGACGAGATCGGATGCCATGACGCTTCTGCAGGGCGACGGAGACGGACGCGAACACCTCGGGACGCGAACACCTCGCGACTCGCCGCCCTCTACGTCCATCGACAGCGCCGCCCGAATCTTGAGCGACCACCGCCGATGCGCGATTCCCCCGTCGCACGCCCCTCGCTCCCGTCAACCCATCACCGGCGGCGAGCGGCTCCCCGGAACGCTAACCGTAGCGCCGCGAGACGCTCTCCGCGACGCATACCGGCTTGTCGCTGCCTTCGCGCTCCACCGTCATCTCCCACACCAGCTGCGCGCCCGGATGCCCCATCTGCGGCGGCAGGTGCTCGATCGACAGCAGCTTGAAGTGCGGCCGGATACGGCTGCCGACCGGGACCGGCGACGGGAAGCGGACGCGGTTGAGGCCGTAGTTCACGCCCATCACGGTGTTGTCGATGCGGATCGACTCGGCCATCAGGTACGGCATCAACGACAGCGTGAGGAAGCCGTGCGCGATCGGGCCGCCGAACGGACCCTCGCTCGCGCGCTTCGGATCGATGTGGATCCACTGGTGGTCGTCGGTCGCGTCCGCGAAGCGAT
>CAXTDA010000630.1:0-2215 GCA_964242935.1 uncultured Burkholderiaceae bacterium
ATGCAGCAGCGCGACTTCGTGTCGGTCGAGGACGTCGTCAAGGTCAACCTGCACTTCCTCGATCGGGGGACTTCGGGCATCTACAACCTCGGGACCGGTCGGGCCCAGACCTTCAATGACGTGGCGGTCGCGGTCGTCAACAGTCGTCGGCGCCACGATGGCCAGCCGCCGCTCGCGCTCGAGGGCCTGGTCGCCGAAGGCTTGATCGAATACGTGGCGTTTCCCGAGGCGCTCAAGGGCAAGTACCAGAGCTTCACCGAGGCGGACGTCGCGAAGCTGCGCGGTGCCGGCTACGACGCGCCGTTCCTGTCGGTCGAGGCCGGCGTCTCACGGTACTGCGACTGGCTCGCCGCGCGGCCGGCCTGAACCTAACGCGTCGCCACGTCGTCCTTCTTCAGCGTGGCGCGGATCGCCGCGACGGCGGATGCGGTCACGGCCGGCGCCCGGTTCCCCCAGCTGTTCCGCACGAACGTGAGCAGCTCCGCCGTCTCCGCGTCGGTGAGCCGCCAGCCGAACGCCGGCATCCCGAGCGGGGACGGTGCGGTGTCGGTCGACGGCAGCTCGCTTCCGGCCAGCACCAGGCGGATCAACGACGCCGGGTCCGGCGCGAGCACCGTCGAGTTGCCGGCGATCGCGGGCAGCGAAGGGACGCGTCCGAGGCCGCTCGTCGCGTGGCACGCCGCTCAGCTGTCGACGTAGAGTTCGGCGCCGCGATTCGGGTTGACGCCGTTTCGGAGCTGGTCGGCGGTGCGCCCGTCGGCGACGTACGCGACCTGGTCGTTCTTCCCGGCCGGCAACGTCTTCAGGTACGCGGCGATCGCCGTGAGGTCGCCGTCGCTCAGGTGCTGCGTGCTGTGATAGACGACGTCGCTCATCGCGGTGCCGATCACGGCGCGCGTCGGATTGCGGCCGGTCTTCAGCGTCGCGACGATGTCCTCGACGGACCAGGCGCCGAGGCCGTCGGCCGCGTCGCCGCGCAGGTTGACCGACACCCACCCGTCGATCCTCTCGCCGCCGGCGAGATAGGCCGACGACCGATCGTCGAGCGCCTTCTCCTGCAGCGTCAACGCGCGTGGCGTGTGGCAGCTGCCGCAATGACCGGGGCCCTGCACGAGATAGGCGCCGCGCCGCACCTGCTCGTCGGGATAGCGATCGGTATCGGCCGCCAGCAGCGCGACGTCCGGTGCGAACAGCTTCCGCCAGATCGCGAGCGGCCAGCGCGCCGAGAGCGGCCAGCGGATCTGGGTGTCGTGGTTCGGCGAGCGGACCGGCTCGACCGCATGCATCAGGTAGGCGTACATCGCGGCCACGTCGTCGGCCGACAGGTGCGCATACGACGGGTACGGCATCGCCGGATAGACGGTATCGCCGCGGCGTGCGATGCCGTGACGCATCACACGGTCGAAGTCGTCGAGCGTGTAGTCGCCGATCCCGGTCTCCTTGTCCGGCGTGATGTTGGTGCTGTAGATCTCGCCGATCGGCGAATCGAGCGCGAGGCCGCCGGCGAACGGCTGGCCTTTCGCGATCGAGTGGCAGGCGATGCAGTCGCCGGCCGTCACGAGGTAACGGCCGCGTTCGATCGCCGCCGGGTCGGCGACGAGTCGCGCGGGCGTCGTGATCGACGGGATCGTCGGTTCCTTGCGTGCGTAGGCGTACAGAGCGGCGATAGCGAACGCGCAGAGCGCGACGACGATCACCAAGGCCCGCAGCGCGCGTCGCATCACGCCTGCACCAGCGGTCCCGGGTTCTTCAGGTACTGCTCGCGGATCGCGCGTGCGGCCCAGTAGGTCAGCGCGCCGACCATGCCGGTCGGGTTGTAGCCGTTGTTCTGCGGAAACGCGTTGGCGCCCGGCACGAAGACGTTCGGCACGTCCCACGACTGCAGGTAGCGGTTCAGCGCCGACTTCGTCGGATCGCTGCCCATGATCGCGCCGCCGCAGGTGTGCGTGCTCTGGTACGCGGTGATGTTGTACTTCTCGCCGTCCTTCTTCGCATCGGCCTTCATCGCCTTCGGCTTCAGCTGCTTGCACATCTCCAGCGCCTTGGCGACCAGGTACTGCGAGGCCTTGATCTCGTTGTCGTGCCAGTTGAACGTCATTCGCAGCAGCGGTCGTCCGAAGCCGTCCTGGTAGGTCGGGTCGAGGCCGAGATACGCGTCGCGATACGACATGCAGGCGCCCTGCACCTCGTAGTAGAACGAGTGCCGGAGCGCGTC
>CAXTDA010000631.1:0-2211 GCA_964242935.1 uncultured Burkholderiaceae bacterium
TCCCTGGCCCTGGCCGCCGCGCAGGATCGGCTCGGCGCGGATGCGCGGATCGACCTCGAAGCCCATCACGACTTCCTTCGGCAGGCTGCGCTTGATCAGCCGCTCGATGTCGCGGAGCAGCCCGCCCTCGTCGACGCAGACGAGCGAGATCGCCTCGCCGGTCGCGCCGGCCCGGCCGGTGCGGCCGATGCGGTGGACGTAGTCCTCGGCGACATTCGGCAGCTCGTAGTTGACGACGTACGGCAGCTGGTCGATGTCGATGCCGCGCGCCGCGATGTCGGTCGCGACCAGCACCTGCAGCTTGTTCGCCTTGAACTTGGTCAGCGCCGCGGTGCGCGCGCCCTGGCTCTTGTTGCCGTGGATCGCCATCGCGCTGATGCCGTCGCCGTCGAGTTGCTCGGCGAGCCGGTTCGCGCCGTGCTTGGTGCGCGTGAACACGAGCACCTGCGACCAGTGGTGTTCCTTGATCAGGTGGGTCAGCAGCGCGCGCTTCTTGTCGCGGTCGACCGGATGGACCTTCTGCGAGATCACCTCGACCGTCGAGTTGCGCGCGGCGATCTGGATCGTCTTCGGATGGTCGAGCAGCTTGTCCGCGAGCGCCTTGATGTCGTCGGAGAAGGTCGCCGAGAACAGCAGGTTCTGCCGGCGGACGCCGCGGGTCGATGCCGGCATCAGCGCCATCACGCGCTTGATGTCGTGGATGAAGCCCATGTCGAGCATGCGGTCGGCCTCGTCGAGGACGAAAATCTCGACCTTCGAGAAGTCGACGGTGCGCTGCTGATGATGGTCGAGCAGGCGGCCCGGCGTGGCGACGAGAATGTCGACGCCGGCGCGAAGGGCTGCGGCCTGCGGGCCGAAGCCGACGCCGCCGAACACCGCGATCGACTTCAGCTTCAGGTGCTTCCCGTAGACCCGGACGCTCGCCTCGACCTGGGCGGCGAGTTCGCGCGTCGGCGTCAGGATCAGCACGCGAAGCGGCCGGACCGGGGTCCTGGCGCCGGGACGGCCGTTGGCGGCGACGGCGGGCGTCGGCACCGGGTGGGCGACGAGGCGTTCGAGGATCGGCAGCACGAAGCCGGCCGTCTTGCCGGTGCCGGTCTGGGCGCCGGCCAGCAGGTCGCCTCCGGCGAGGACGAGGGGGATGGCTTCCAGCTGGATCGCCGTGGGGGTGGTGTAACCGGTGTCCGCGCAAGCGCGAACGAGCGGCTCGGACAAGCCGAGGGCAGCAAAGGACATGATGGGAGGAGGTAGTGCCGGCCTGTTCCCGCGTTGCGCGGGGCCAGTCACAGACGAGCTGGGAGCTGCGGAGTCTGAATGACGCGTCGGATCGACGGCGGCTGGGGACTGGAGCAAAAGCCGCAACCGCGAAGTATACGTGCTTTCCCGGGTTCTTGCTGCATCGCAACGTTTGTCCGGTCGCCAAGCGCGTTCCATGTGGTATTGATGCCGACCTTACGACGGGAGAACCAGATGGTCGAAGCACGATGGAACGGCGCCCTGATCGGCGCGAGCGATGCCTGTGTCGTTGTGGAGGGGAACCAGTACTTCCCGCCGGACGCGATCCGTCCGGAACACCTGAGGCCGTCGTCGCGCACCAGCGTCTGTCCGTGGAAGGGCACGGCGCACTACCACGACGTGGTCGTCGACGGAAAGGTCAACGAAGGTGCCGCCTGGTACTACCCCGATCCGAAGCCGGCCGCGGCCGAAATCAAGGGGCGCATCGCGTTCTGGAAAGGGGTCGAGGTGCACGCCTGAATCGCACGCGGTGAGACGGCTTTTCATCGCCGCGGCCGCCGCTTCGGCGTGCGCTTGTGCCGCGGCGGCCGTCCCGCCGTTCGAGGACACCATCGCGCAGCGGATGCAGGCGTGCGTCGTCTGCCACGGGGAGCGCGGCGGCGGCGTCGACGCAGCCGCCTTTCCGCGCCTGGCCGGGCAGCCGGCTGCCTACCTCGTCGCGCAGATGAAGGCGTTCCGCGACGGCGTCAGGACGTACGCCCCGATGAACTACCTGATGTCGCGCCAGACCGACGCGTACTTCGCCGAGATCGCCGACTACTTCGCCGCGCAGAAGCCGGACCCGCGGGTGATCGACGCGCGGCGCCGCACGCAGCCCGATGCGGCGCTGGCCGAAGCCGGGATGCGCCTGGTCCGGGACGGGCGGCCGGAGGCGGGCCTGCCGGCCTGCGCCGCCTGTCACGGCACGAAGGGATC
>CAXTDA010000632.1:0-2211 GCA_964242935.1 uncultured Burkholderiaceae bacterium
CCGGCTCCTCGGTCTCCTCGATGAACTCGCCTTGCGCGTCGGTGAGCTTGTACTTCAGCGTGACGACACTGTTCTTGCCGATTTTCATGGGAGTCGTTGAACGGCGCACGCGATGAGGGACGGCGGATTATACGAGACCGCATCGGCTCCCGGGCGTCGCGCGGCTACCATCGCCGCATGAGCCGACGCCCGCCGTTCGACACCCGACTGCTGGGCGGCCTGTCGCCTGCGGCGTTCCTCGACAAGCACTGGCAACGACGGCCGTTGCTGGTGCGGGGAGCCGTGGCCGACGGTGCCGCGCTGCCGCGTCTGCCCGCCCTGAAGGCGCTCGCCGCGCGCGACGACGTCGAGTCGCGGCTCGTCATCGCCGTCGACGGCCGCTGGTCGATGGCGCACGGCCCGTTCGCGCGTCTGCCGCGCCAGCGACGCGACTGGACCCTGCTGGTCCAGGGGGTGAACCTGCACGACGCCGCGGCAGACGCGGTGATGCGCCGCTTCGACTTCGTGTCGGCGATGCGCCTCGACGACCTGATGATCAGCTACGCGGCCGACGGCGGCGGTGTCGGCGCGCATCTCGATTCGTACGACGTGTTCCTGCTGCAGCTCGAGGGTCGACGACGCTGGCGATGGCGTGAGCGGCCGAGCACCGGCGCGCGCGAGCGGGCCCTGATCGACGGCGTGCCGCTGAAGCTGCTGCGTCACTTCGAGCCGACCCACGAGGCGGTCCTCGAACCGGGCGACCTGCTCTACCTGCCGCCGTCGTGCGCGCACGAAGGCGTCGCGCTCGGCGCCTGCAGCACGGCGTCGATCGGCTTTCGCGCGCCGTCGTGGAACGAGACGGCGCAGGAGTTCCTGTTCTCGCGCGCCGAACGCGACTGGCCCGACGGCCGGCCGACGGACCGCGGCCGCAAGCCGACCCGCTCGCCGGCCGCGATCGATCCCGCGCTGCTGGCCGCGATCGAGGAGCGGCTCGGCCGCATCCGCTGGACCACCCGGGACATCGAGACCTTCGTCGGCCGCCACTTCACCACACCGAAGGCGCAGGTCGTCTTCGATCGGCCGGAACCGCTGTCGATCGACGCGTTCATGCGGCGCGCGGCGCGCTCGGGGCTCGCGCTCGACCGCCGCGCGACCTTGCTCTACCGCGGATCGCGGGGCTACATTGCCGGCGAATCGTGCGCCCTGCCCGCCGCATCGACCCAGCAGTTCCGGCGGCTCGCCGATCGGCGCCGACTCGATGCGGCGTCCGTTGCCGCGATCCGCGGCGACGAGGCGGCACGGCGCCTGCTGCACGCCTGGTGGAGCGACGGCTGGATCCGTCTGGCCGAAGGTATCGAAGGAGATGGCGATGGCGCATCCTGAGGTCGACCCGCAGCTGCACCCGCCGGGCAGCACGTTCGTGCGCACGCCGTTCGACACCCGCGCCGCGTTCGTCGGCCATCTGCAGGACGCGCTCGAGCGGGCGCAGCGCGAGGTCTGGCTCGCCGATCGCGACTTCGCCGACTGGCCGCTCGCCGCCCCGCCCTTCGCGGCGGCGTTGCAGGACTTCCTCCGGCGCAGCGCCGCGAACCAGATGCGGCTGCTGACCCTCGACGCCGACCGCATTCCGGCCGCGGCACCGCGCTTCATGCAGGTGATCCGCGGCCACGCGCTGACCGCGCAATGCCGCGTCGTGCCCGCACATGCAGCGCCCCGCTTCGGAGAAGCTTGCTCGATGTTGATCGCGGATCGATCGCTGCTGGTCCGCCGCTTCCACCGCGACCATCTGCGCGGCGCCGCCGCGTTCGACCCGGCCGGCGCGCGACCGTGGCTCGATCAGTTCGAAACCCTCTGGGACGAATCGTCGCCGACGCTCGCGTCGACGACGCTCGGACTCGGCTGAAGTCCCAATTTCAAGCGATTGGCGCGTCGTCGGGAACTCGGCTTGCTGCCGTCCATCCGACGGCATGCGTTTTTAACCCGTCGTTTATAATTGCGGGCTGTGAATCAAGGACTCATGCATCAGTCGGCTCGGCGTGCAGCATTGCCGGCCACAACGCCCGGCCTTCGTCCGGTCCCTCGACGCTCTTCATGAGCGCATCCGGGCGCCACGAAAAACGCGCTCACTCTCCCCAAGGAAGGCAATATGAAAAAGACCCTGCTCGTTGCATCGTTGCTCGCGATCTCCCTGACCGCTTGCGGCAAGAAGGAAGAGTCGACCAGCACCACCAC
>CAXTDA010000633.1:0-2210 GCA_964242935.1 uncultured Burkholderiaceae bacterium
ACGGCACGATCATGTTGTTCGAGTCGTTGCCGCCGAACAGGAACACGCAGACCAGTGCGCGATAGTCGCCGGTGTTGGTGGCCGCCATCGCGCTCGACATCGACAGCCGCGGCACGAGTGAGGAGAAGCCGAGGGCCGACAGCGCGCCGAGGGCCCTGCGGCGGCCCGGTCGGGTCGGCTGGTGGTCGAGCGAAGCGGGTTCGTCGCGATTCATGGTGATCTCCGAAGCCGATGCGTCGCGATCGGCGGATGGCCGTCAGCGATTGATCTGGTAGCGCGGCGAAGCCGCGACGAGGTAGGCCGCCATCCGCGTGCGGCCGAGCGTGTCGGTGGCCGCGATCGCGCTCACCGCGGTCGTGATCGCGGTCTTCTCGGCGGCCGGCATCGACGCGTACATCAGTTGCGCGTCGAGCTTGTCGACGAGCGCGGCGGGCGTCGCCGCGAGCGGCTGGTATTCGCTGAGGTCGACCTTGGTGCCGGTCGAGCCGGGGACGCTGGCATCGGCTGCGATGCCGTTCGCCGCGTACAGCAGCGCATAGGCGAAGTTGAAGCGAGCCACCGCGGTCGTCGTGTTCGCCAGCCCGAACTGCGGCGCGACCAGCGTGGCCGAGCCGGGCAGCGCGTAGTCGGGCGGGTAGAAGCTGAAGACCGACGGCGGCGTGTAGACCGACTGGCCCATCGCGGTCGATTGCGCGTTCAGGTACACGCCGTCGGTCTGCGCGCCGTAGGCCCGCGCCACGCTCGCCGCGTAGACCGCCGGGTCGCGGAGCTTGCCGTACGCGATGTCCGACTTGCCCTCGCCGCGTGCCTCGGTGTCGAGCAGGATGGCGCGGACCACGGCGCGCAGGTCGCCGCGCACGCCGGCCCCGTTGTCGTTGAACACCGCGGTGATGCGGGCGATGTACGCGGGGCTGGGATTGCTGGTGACGAGCGCCTGGATCAGCTGACGCCCGACGAAGACGCCGACGTTCGGGTGGTTGAAGATGAGGTCGAGCCCGTCGGCCAGGTCCTTCTGCGCGCTCTGGCCGGCGGGCAGTACCTTGCCGTCGAGCAGCGTCTTCGCCGCCACGTCGTGGTGGTCGGCAAACGGCACCATGTCGCCGAGGTAGTTGCGCGGATTGGTCCACTTCGACGTGACGCCGGGGCGCGCCGCATAGGTCCAGCCGGTGAAGACGCGCGCATAGCCCTGCACGACGTTCTCGTCGTAGCTCGGCACCGCGACGCCCTTCGCGTCGCGGACGACGCTGCCGTCGGCGTTGAGCTTGGTCAGGCCGATCGAGAAGAGCTGCAGGACTTCGCGGGCGAAGTTCTGGTTGGCCTGGACGGTCGTGGTCGGCTTGTTGTTGTTGACCATGTCGAGGTAGTCGCCCATGGCCGGGCTCAGCGTCACGCGCTCGAGCAGCGTGCGGTAGTTGACGAACGCGTTGTCCAGCAGCAGCTGCTGATAGGCGCGCATCCCGTAGGTCTCCTTGATGTCGATCGCCGAGATCACGAAGATCTGCGAGTACGCGAAGGCGACGCGCTGGCGCAGCTGGTCGACGCCGGTGACGGCGTTGCGGAAGAACTGCAGCTGCAGCGGGAAGGCGGTGTAGTTGTCGCGGTAGCAGGTCGATACCGAGCCGGTCGGGCAGCCGATCGCGCTGTTCGGGTCGATGTAGTCGATCGCGGCGTAGCCGGTCGGCGCGGTCGCGAGCTGGGCGTCGACCCAGTTCATCGCGCCGGCGCTGCGGACGCTGGCGACCGCGGCGGTCGTCGGTCCGAACGCCGCCTGATCGAGGAGGCGGATCGCGTCGGAGGCCGTCATCGAGACCCGCGTCGGCGGCGCGACCGGACCGGGGCCGGACGAAGCGGCAGTCCCGCCGCCGGCGCTCTGCAGCGTCTCGCGGGTGTCGCCCCCCGAGCCGCCACCGCCGCCGCAGGCACCGAGCACCAGGCAGAGCGCAGCGGCCAACAGCAGCCGGGCGTCGAGCGAAGACCGGTTCGCCCCGGGGCAGGCAGCACGCTTCTGGCAGTCGACCATGGACACTCCTGGCGTTTCAAAACATCACGGCGCCCGACTATCAGTGGCCAGGGACTTGTCGTCAACCGATTTTCGGCGTAGCGCAACGCTTCGTAACAAAACGCAAGATCGGTCAACTTTCAGTCGACGGGTGCTCTTTTCCGCGAGGTGCGGCCTCGCGACGAGCAAGAATCGGCCGGAGGGGCCCGCC
>CAXTDA010000634.1:0-2209 GCA_964242935.1 uncultured Burkholderiaceae bacterium
CCGCCGGCGCGGGCGCGCGGGGCGGGGGGTGGGGCGGGGGCCCCCCCCCCCCGCGCCCGCCCCCCCCCCCCCGGGCACCTGATCGACGTCGCCTCGTCGGATCGCCACACCGTCAAGCCGTGGCTGTCGGCGCGGCTCGACTATTCGCCGCCGGTCCCGGACCTCGCCGCCGATGGCTTCGAACTCGTCGGCGGTCGCCTCGACCGGCTCGACCGGTCGCCGGTCGCGACGCTCGTCTATCGCTACGGGCATCACACGATCGACGTGTTCGTCCGTCCTTCCGCCGGTCGCGAAGCGGTCCCGAGCCCGGACGCGGTCCGCGGCTTTCGCGTGATGCGTTCGCGCGGGACCGGCATGGACTGGATCGGCATCTCGGACGTGGACCCGACGGTGCTCGCGAACCTGATGCGGCGACTCGCGGATGCGCGGGCGCCGACCGGCCCGGAGCCGACGGCGATCGATCGGTGAGCGCCCTCAGCGGCGCTCGTCCCCGCGCCGCCGATAGATGCGCCAACGGCCGGCCTCGTCGTCGACGAGTCGCCAGGCGGCGTTTGCGCGGAACGGGTCGTCGGTCCACGCGCCGTCCTCCGGGGTGACCACCGCCACCGCGCAGTCGTGGGTCGATGCGAGGCGCTCGACGTCGCCCGGCTCGGCCTTGCCGGCGAAGACGCGGACGAACGCCGCGTCGATCGCGCGCAGACGATCGTGCGGCACCGACGAATACACCTGGGTCAGTTCCCAGGTCGCGTAGCAGGACCGGCGATCGGCGAGCAGCGCCCAGCCGATGTTGACGGCCCACGGCGTCATGGCCGCGAACGACTCGGGGTTGTTCGCGACCCGTTCGTCGGGAGCCGTCACGCGGCGGACCGTGGCCCAGAGCGTCGGTACGGCGGCGAACAGACGCCCTTCGGCGCGCGGATGGCCGACCAGGTTCCGGTGGATCTGCAGCGCGGCCTCCGGCAAGCCGAACGCGATGGCGACGGTCGCGAGGCCCGCGGCGACGCGTCGTCCGTTGCCGACCCACGACGAGAGCCCGATCGCCGCGAAGACGATCAGCAGCACCGACGCCAGCAGCGCCGCGCGCCATGCGAGGTCGTTGTTGTCGGCGAGCGTGCTCGCGAGCGACCACGAGGCGACGAGCGCCACGAGCGTCGCCGCGGCGAAGGAGGCGACCTCGACCGACCGGCGCCGCGCGAGCGACCGCATCGCCACGACGACGCCCGCGCAGTAGACCGCGGTCAGCTCGACCGGCAGCAGCAACAGCCAGAAGGCCGGCTCGTCGAGGATCGCGCGAAGGCCGGCCGGGACGGCCGGGCCGAGGACTCCGAAGAAGCGGACCGCGATCGGCGAGCCGGTCTGGCGGAGCGCCGAGGACGCGAGCTGGTCGACCAGCAACGGCGACACGAGGACGAGCGCGAGCAGCCCCGCGACCGCGAGCCACCCGACGAGGCCGAGCCGTCGAGCGGGTTCGGCGCGGACCACCAGCAACGGTACGACGACGACGGCGACGAGCGCGAAGACGACGCCGCCGATCCACGTCGAGCTCTCGAAGGCCGCGGCCGTCGCCATCGCGACGACGATCCCCGGCAGCGCGCCGGGACGCACCGTGAGCCGGTTCATCGCCAGCAGCGCGAGCAGCACGCACGACGTCGACGCGAGATGCTGCGGGACCCACGACGACTGGAACAGCCATCCGCCGAAGCCGCCCGGCGGCCGCAGCCACGCGTCGAGCGTCTTCGCGCCGGCGAGCGCGATCAGCACGACGCGCGCCGACGACGTCGCGGCGAGCAGCACGACCCAACCCGACGCCGACGAGCGGCCGGCGAACCGCACCGCGATCGCCATCATCGCAGCCAGCGATGTGAAGGCCGAGAAGAACGTCATCGCGATCTCGGCTTCCCAGCCGCGCACGCCGAGCACGCGCGTCAACTCGGCCGCCGAGAAGTGCCACAGGTAGTAGTACGAGAGACGCCCCGACCCGCCGTCGTGCGCGAGGAACGGATTGCCGGGCGGCATGCCGAGCCGCGCGATGTCGTCGACCAGCGCGACCTTCGCGTGGTCGAAGATCGGGTCCGCCAGGACGACGAAGTCGCCGACCTGCTTCGGCACGATCGCGGCCGCGGCAGCCGTCGCGAGCGCCGCCGCGGCCGCCCCCGCCCCCCCCCCGGTGCGGGGGCCCGGCTCCGCGCCCGGCGCCTCGCACGGGGGC
>CAXTDA010000635.1:0-2207 GCA_964242935.1 uncultured Burkholderiaceae bacterium
TGTCACGCACGAGATCGTTCAGCCACGCGAACAGCAGGGGGGTCTTGGGGCGCAGGGCGCCCTGCAGCGGGCCGCCGTTCGAGCGCTCGAACGCCTCGAGCTTCGCGCGGATCGCGAGCGCCTGCTCGGCGGGCATCACGCGGATCGGGAACACGCAGCCGTCGCGCGCGAACGTGTCGATCTGGGCCTGGGTCAGGATCTTCGGCATGGAACGCTCCTTCAGGAATGCGGTGCGCCGTCGATGATGCGTCGCACCGCCGGCGGATAAGGGTCGCCGGGTTTGCCGCTGTAGATGATCTCGCCGCGCTCGAGCACGTAGAGCCGGTCGGCGTCGTCGGGGATGTGATGCGCGTTCGACTCGGCCATCAGGATTCCGTGGCCGAGCTTCCGGATCGACGCGATGCCTTCGCCGATGCTCGGGATGATCGCCGGTGACAGGCCCTCGAACGGCTCGTCGAGCAGCAGCAGCTTCGGGTCGAGCGCGAGCGCGCGCGCGATCGATACCATTTTCCGCTCGCCGCCCGACAGCTGGTTGCCGCCACGGTGCGCGTACTGCCGGAGCTTCGGGAAGATCTCGTAGGCGCGGTCGACGCGCGTCTTCGAGTCGCCGGCACCGCGGCGGCCCTGCGGCCGCGTCCAGGTCGGCAACTCGATGTTCTCGGCGACGCTGAGGTCGCCGAACACCTGGCTCTCTTCCGGCGAGTAGCCGACGCCGAGCTGCGCGATCCGATAGGTCGCCATCCCGACCGTCGCGGCGCCGTCGAACGCGATGGTCCCTTCGACCGGCCGGATCATCCCCATGATGGTCCGGAACGTCGTCGTCTTGCCGGCGCCGTTCCGGCCGACCAGGCACACCAGCTCGCCGTCGGCCACCGCGAGCGAGATGCCGCGCAGGATGCGGCTCGTGTCGATGTCGACGGTCAGGCGGTCGATGGCCAGCATGTCAGGCGGTCCGCGCCGCGGCGCGCTTGCCGACCGGCTTCCCGACGATCGCAGCGATCAGCGCCGGGTCGGCGAAGAAGTCGTCGGGCTTCCGGTCGGCGAGCACCTTGCCGGCCTGGATCGCGACGATGCGCGTCGAGTACTCGGCGACCAGGTCCATGTCGTGCTCGACGAGGATGATCGCCTTGACGCCGGCGGTCCGGGCCGCGTCGATCAGCGTCTTCATGATGCCGTGCTTGTCGCCGCTCGCGACGCCGCTGGTCGGCTCGTCGAGCAGGATCACCTCGGGCACCAGCGCGAACGCGCTCGCGATGTCGAGCAGCTTCTTCTCGCCTTGCGACAGCAGGCGCGTCTCGCGATCGAGCTTGCCGTCGAGCCCGAAGATCGCGGCGACGTCGCGGACCTGTTCGCGGACCGCCACATCGCCTTTCAGCGACGACCAGAAGTCGAGGCTCCGCGAAGTCCGCGACACGACCGCGACGCCGATCGTCTCGGCGACCGTCATCGCGGGGAAGATGTGAACGAGCTGGAACGCGCGCGCCATGCCGCGCTTCGCGAGCCTGACCGGTCCGATGCCCGCGATGTCGTCGCCCTTGAAGCGCACGATGCCGCTGGTCGGTTTGAGGAGACCCGTCAACACGTTCACGAGGGTGGTCTTGCCGGCGCCGTTCGGACCGACGATCGACACCATCTCGCCGTCGGCCACCGTCAGCGACACGCCGTCGAGCGCGACGAAGTCGCCGTAGGCCTTTTTCACGTCGAGCGTCTCGATCAGCGTCGTCGTCACGAGCGTCCCTTCGCGACCGCCTTCGCCCACAGCGTCTCCGCCATCCCCATCAGGCCGCGCGGGAAGCCGATCACGATGATCGCCAGCGTCAGGCCGAGGAAGAAGCGCCAGTACTGGGTCGCGCTCATCAGCTCCGAGCGGAGGAAGATGAACGCGAACGCGCCGAGCACCGGACCGAAGAAGTTCGCGAAGCCGCCGAGCACCGCCATGAACACCAGGTCGCCCGAATGCGTCCAGTAAGCGAGCTCGGGATCGGCCTGTCCGGTGTTGATGGCGAGGATCACGCCGCCGATCGCGGCGTAGAACGCCGAGACCAGGAACGCGACGACGCGGAACAGGCGGACGCGGACGCCGAGGTACTCGGCCTTCCGCGGGTTCTCGCGGATCGCGACCAGGTGCAGCCCGAACGGCGAATGCACGAGACGCCACATCGCGAAGCCGAGCACCAGCATCAGCGCGAGGCAGTAGTAGTAGAACG
>CAXTDA010000636.1:0-2203 GCA_964242935.1 uncultured Burkholderiaceae bacterium
GGGCGGCGGCGGCGCCGCGTCGTCGATCGGCGCGGCGGTCGGGGAGTCGGTCGGGGAGGCGGTCGGGGAGGCGGTCGGTCCAGCGGTCATGTGGTCGACCACATCAGTAGTGACCGGTGATGCCGGTCAGCGACACCGCGAAACGCAACACCGCGTACGACATCGCGTTGGTCAGCCGGCCGATCCAGCCGGTCTCGAGCAGCCGCTCGGCGTGGACCGGGTCGGACTCGTGCTCGATCGCCCGCTCGACGCGCTCGCGGAGCTGGCGGGTGAACCCGGCGTCGCGGACGACGAGGTTGGCCTCGCGCGCGAGCAACAGGCTGAACGGGTCGATGTTCGACGAGCCGACCGTCGCCCAGCCATCGTCGACGATGCCGACCTTCGCGTGCAGGAAGCTGCTGTTGTACTCGTGGATCTCGATCCCCGCGGCGAGCAGCTCGGCGTACAGCGTCTGGCTCGCGTAGTGCTGCACCGGGTACTCGGGGCGGCCCTGCAGCAGCAGGCGCACGCGCACGCCGCGGCGCGCGGCCGCGACCAGCACCTCGCGGAAGCGGACGCCGGGGAAGTAGTACGCGTTGCAGAGGATCACGTCCTTCTTCGCGGTCTTGATCGCGGCGAGATAGGCCCGCTCGATGCTGCGTCGGTTGCGCAGGTTGTCGCGCGTGACGAAGGCGACGCGCACGTGGCCGCCGTCCGGGCCGACCTGCGCCCACTCGCGCCGCGTGAACCAGGTCTCGACCGCCTCCTCGAGCTCCTTCCGGTTCGCCGTGATGTGCGGCAGGTCGAGCCGCAGCCACTGGTTCAGCATGTACGCGGACATCGGCCCGACGACCGGGCCCTCGACGCGGGCGGCGAAGTCGAAGCGCGGCGCCTCGAGCGGGCCGTGGTTCGGATCGTTGAGATCGTCGAGGACGTTGATGCCGCCGCAGAACGCGACCTTGCGATCGATCATCGCCAGCTTCCGGTGCAGGCGCCTGAGACGCTTTCGCGAGAACCACGCGAGACCGCTTCGCCACGAGTAGTTCTCGGGCCGGAAGACGACGTACTGGACGCCGGCCTCGTCGAAGCGCGCGCGGATCGGTTGGGCGAGGTTGGCCGACCCGAAGCCGTCGACCGGGACGTGGACCTTGACGCCGCGCCGCGCGGCCGCCGTCAGCGTGTCGCTCACGCGAGGCCGGTGTCGTCGTCGTGATAGATGTAGGTCTCGAGATAGACCTCCTCGGTCGCCGCGTCGATCGCCGACAGCAGGGCCGGGAAGTATTCGGACCCGCCGCACAACAATTCGACCTTGTTGCCCGCTTCGAAATTCACGCCGCGGGACCGGACGCCAGCACCAGGTCGGCGAGGATCGGCGCGTGGTCGGAGAGCTTCCGCCAGGTCGGTCCCGAGAGCACCTGCGCCGAGGCGACGCGGAAGCCGCGGACGTAGACGCGGTCGAGGCGGAGCAGCGGAAAGGCGGCCGGGAAGGTGCGCGCCGGCGATGCCAGGCGGCCGGACCGGCGCTTCGCCGCCACGGCGACCACCGCTTCGACCGCCGCCTCGACGGGACCGTCGACGGTCTGCGCATCGACCGCCGCGTCGGTGCTGCCGAGCGTCTTCCGGAGGCGCACGCGCTGCTGCTGCACGTAGCCGGTCGCCTTACGCGCCAGCGCCGCGCCGCGCGTCTCGTGCCCCGAGAACACCTCGCGCACCCCGAGGTTCTCGACGAGCCGCCGGCCGAGCCGATGCCGCCAGTCGTTGAAGTCGCCGGCGATCACGAGCGGCGCATCGGCGGGGACGTGCGAGCGGATGCGCGCGATCATCGCGTCGGCCTGGCGGACCCGGCTCTCCTCGAACAGGCCGAGGTGCGCGCAGAGGCAGTGCACCGGGACGCCGTCGAAGTCGAATTCGCAGTGCAGCAGGCCGCGCGACTCGAAGCGGTGGTCGGAGATGTCGATGTTCTCGTGCGCGACCAGCGAGAAGCGCGACAGCATCGCGTTGCCGTGGTCGCCGTCGGTGCGGACCGAGTTGCTGCCGTACACCGCCTCGGCCCAGCGGTCGCCGGCGAGGAAGGTGTGCTGCGCGATCTCGGGCCAGTTGTCGAATCGTCCGGCGTGGAGGTCGTTCCGTCCCTGGACCTCCTGCAGGAACACCACGTCGGCGTCGAGCGCATGGAGCCCCGCGCGCAGGTCGTGGATGCGGTTGTGCCGCGACATCGCCGACA
>CAXTDA010000637.1:0-2201 GCA_964242935.1 uncultured Burkholderiaceae bacterium
GCCCCCGAGCGGGGCTCGCGCGCCCAGCGCCGCGCGGTCGTCCCCCGCGACTATCCCCCCGCGGCGCACCGCGAGGTCGGCGACGGGCCGCGCGACGATCAGGGCGGCGATCGCGAGGATGTTCCGCTGCAGCGCCAGCCCGGCCTGCAGCACCGCCTCGCCGCCGATCCCCGCGCCGCGCGAGGCCCACGTGCCGCCGCCGTACGGCGTCACGTCGGTGTCGCCGGTCGCGACGCGCACGTGGCGAATATCGACGCCGACCGCGTCGGCCGCGACCTGCGCGAAGATCCCTTCGGAGCCCTGGCCCTGCTCGCCGACGCTGACCAGCACCGTGACGGCGCCGCTCGGCTCGAGGCGCATCGTCGCGCCGTCCTGCGCCGCGATGCGCGCGCCACCGACGCCGTAGAACGCGGCGCCCGGGTTCGTCAGCTCGATCAGCGTCGCGAAGCCGATGCCGCGATGGACGCCGCGCGCGCGGAGCGCCGCCTGCTCGGCGCGGAGCGCGTCATAGTCCATCAGCCGCTCGATCGTCCTGAGGCACTCCTCGTGCGACAGGACCTCGAGCTTGATGCCCGAGGCGCCGACGCACGGATAAGCCGAGTCGGGGATCACGTTCCGCATCCGGAACGCGAGCGGGTCCATCCCGAGCTGTGCGGCCGCGAGATCGACCAGTCCCTCGGTGACCGCGCAGGCGACCGGATGGCCGACGCCGCGGTACTGGCAGGTCGGCGTCTTGTTCTGGAACACGACGTCGAGCGTCGCGCGATAGTGCTTGTGACGATACGGGCCGCCGACCAGGTTGACGACCTGGTTGCCTTCGATCGCGCTGGTCCGCGGGAACATCGAATACGGGCCGATGCCGGTCAGGTCGTCGATCTCGAACGCCAGGATGTCGCCGTCCCTCGACGCGGCGATGCGACCGTGGACGCGATGCTCGCGCGCGTGGATGTCGCTCGTGAACGACTCGAGCCGGTCGGCGACGAACTTGATCGGCCGCTTCAGCAGGATCGACAGCGCGACCGTCGCGAAGTCGTCGGGATACGCGTGGACCTTGATGCCGAACGAGCCGCCGACGTCCTTGCAGATCACGCGGACCGACGACTCGGGCAGGTCGAACTGCCGCGCGTACAGGTCCTGCATCATGTGCGGGGCCTGCTGCGAATGCCAGACCGTGAGGCGCCGGTCGCCGGCGTGCCAGTCCGCGATCTGGCAGCGCGACTCGAGCGGCACGCCGGTATGCCGTCCGAAGCGGAAGGTCGCTTCCGCGACGATTGCGGCCGCCGCGAACGCGTCGTCGACGCCGCCGGTGTCGAGCGTGCGCGCGAAGCAGCGGTTGTCGCCGAGGTCCGGATGGATCACCGGCGTCGACGCGTCGAGCGCGGTCTCCATGTCGACGACCGCAGGCAGCGTCTCCCACTCGACGACGAGATGGTCGATCGCGTCCTCGGCCTCGCGGCGCGACTCGGCGACGATCGCGACCACCGGCTCGCCCTGCCAGCACGCGCGGTCGAGCGCGAGCGGATGCTGCGGCGCCGACTTCATCCCGGCGAGGTGGCCGAGCGTCGCGACCCACGGCTTGCAGACCGTCGCGATCTCGTGCCCGTCGACGATCGCGATCACGCCCGGCATCGCGCGCGCGGCCTCGCGGTCGATCCGCACGATGCGGCAATGCGCGACCGGCGAGCGCCAGTAGACGACGTGCGCGAGCCGCGGCAGCGCGATGTCGTCGACGTACGTGCCCTGCCCCTCGACGAGACGCCGTGCGCCCGGACGGCTGACCGACGTGCCGATGTACCGCGCGTCGTCGGTGACCGGCCAGAGCGCCGGCGGATGGCGGTCGGGCGCGTTCATGGGATGCCGCGTCCGCCCACCGCGTCGAGGTCGGCCTGTCCCGATGGCTCGGGGGTCGCGTCGTGCAGCGTGCCGGGCGGATCGGTTTCGACCGGCGCGGCAGCGGGCGCCGGCCGCAGCCCGCGCCGCGCGTCGAGTACCTCGCAGATCGCATCGACGATCGACTGGTAGCCGGTGCAGCGACAGTAGTTGCCGGAGATCCACTGCCGCACCGCTTCGCGGTCGGCCGTCGGCCGCTGTTCGAGCAGTTCCGCCGTGGCCATCAGCATGCCGGGCGTGCAGAAGCCGCACTGCAAGGCGTTCCTGGCGACGAACGCGTCCTGCAGGTCGCGCATCGTGCCGCCGTCGGT
>CAXTDA010000638.1:0-2188 GCA_964242935.1 uncultured Burkholderiaceae bacterium
TCGATGAAGAGCGACCACGCCATCATCTGCTGCGCGTACTCGAGCTCGATCGCATCGGGTCTCGCGAGGCGCATCGCGCCCTGGACCCACTCGGTCCCGAAGTGCAGGAAGCGCACGCCGCGCTCCTCGGAGAACGTGACCGGCGCATAGACGATGCGGCGCCGGACCGGGGCTGCGTCGTCGGCTGCGTCGTCGGCTGCGTCGCCGCGCGCGCGTCGCGGTCGGCGTCCGCGTTCGTCCTTCATGCGCGACCGAGCGCCGGGCGCAGCGCGGCGTTCCACGCGGCCTGCTTGACGGCGACGCTGTGCGTCGCGTTGGCCGGGCTCGACGACGGCAGGCGCAGCAGGCGGCAACGCGCGGCTTCGGGGATCGCCGCGACGCGCTTCAGGTACGACGCCGACTTGCCGCCGTTGAACGCGATCGTCGCGAGGTCGCCGCAGCGTCGCAGCAGCCCGCCGATGTCGTTCGCGACCTCGGCGCGGATCGCGCTGTCGAGGCTGCCCGCGCGCTCGCAACGCGCGATCACGTCCCAGAGCGCGATGCGGTGCGCGCCGAGGCGTTCGATGCGCGCCGCATAGCCCAGGCCTTCGAACGATTCGCCGACCACGCCGCCGACCAGTCGCCAGAAGTGATTGCGCGGGTGTCCGTAGTACTCGGACGCCGCCAGCGACGCCTCGCCGGGAAAGCTGCCGAGGATCAGCAGCCGCGCGTCGGCCACGGCGATGGGTGCGAGCCCGGAGAGCGTCTCGTCGTCGATCGTCGGGTGGCGCTCCGTCATCGCTGCCTTTCGTGTCGAATCGCGGGCGACCGCGAACCGCTCGCCATCGCGAACGCCGGTACGATACCGGTGTCCGCCCCGCCCTTCGCCCCTCCGTCCGCTTCCGTTCCCCGCGCCGTCGCGCGCATCCGAGTCGCCGATCGCCGATGACGCAACCGCCTGCCCCCCCCACCCACGCCCTTCGCGGGGCCGCCGTGACGCTCCGCGACGACCCGTTCGTCGTCGGCGACGAAGCGGCGCTCCACTACGAAGCCGATGCGCTGATCGTCATCGAGGCGGGCCGCATCAAGGCCTTCGGCGACTACCGCTCGCTGATCGGCGACCTGCCTCCCGGCATCGCGGTCCATCACCATCGCGACGCGCTGATCGCGCCCGGCTTCATCGACGCGCACGTCCACTACCCGCAGACGCAGATCATCGGTGCCGGCGGCAAGCGGCTGATCGACTGGCTGAACGACTACACGTTCGCCGCGGAGGCGCAGTTCGCCGACCGCGCGCATGCCGACAGCGTCGCCGACCTCTTCCTCGATACCTGCCTGTCGTACGGCACGACCACCGCGTCGGTCTATTGCAGCGTCCATCCGCAGTCGGTCGACGCGTTCTTCGCGGCGGCTTCGGCACGCGGCCTCCGGATGATCGCCGGCAAGACGTTGATGGACCGGCACGCGCCGGCGGGACTGCTCGACACGGCGCAACGCGGCTACGACGAGTCGCGCGCGCTGATCGAGCGCTGGCGCGGCCACGGCCGGCTCGGCTACACGATCACGCCGCGCTTCGCGATCACGAGCACGCCGGAGCAGCTCGAGCTGGCCGGCACGCTGCTGGCCGAGAATCCCGACACCTGGTGCCAGTCGCACATCTCGGAGCAGCGCGACGAGATCGCGTGGATCGCCGACCTCTATCCCGACCGCTGCGACTACCTCGACGTCTACGACCATTACGGACTGCTCGGTCCGCGCACGCTGCTCGGCCACGGCATCCACCTGACCGAACGCGAGTGGCAGCGCTGCCACGACAGCGGCACGAGCATCGTCCACTGTCCGACCTCCAACGCGTTCCTCGGCAGCGGCCTGTTCGACTGGTCGCTCGCGAAGAAGGGCGATCGACCGGCCTCGGTCGCGCTCGCCACCGACGTGGGCGGCGGCACGACGCTGTCGATGCTGGCGACGATGGGCGCCGCGCATCAGATCGCGCAGCTCGGCGGCCGTTCGCTCAGCGCCGCGAAGACGCTGTATCTCGCGACCCGCGGCGCGGCCGAGGCGCTGCAGCTCGGCGACCGCATCGGTTCGATCGCGCCAGGCTGCGAGGCGGACCTGGTGGTCCTCGACCTCGCGCATTCGCCGCTCGCGCGCCTGCGGATGAAGCACTGCCGGTCGATCGACGAAGTGCTGTTCATGCTGACGACGATGG
>CAXTDA010000639.1:0-2150 GCA_964242935.1 uncultured Burkholderiaceae bacterium
CCACCATCTCGTTCAGGCGCTTCGCGTCGAAATGCGACTCGCCGCGGCACGATGCCGGCCGAGCGCCGATCGCGTCGAGCGCCGCGGCCATCGCCTCGACCTTCGCCGTGAGCTCGGCCGTGTGATCGATCAGCCCGTGGAGCGCGATCGACAACGGATCGTCGGCGTCGCGCGTGACCGCGTAGGCCGAGAAGCCCATCCGGGCGGCGCTCTGTTCGCGGCGCTCGGCGGCGCCCTCGACGATGATGCGCGCAGGGATGCCGACCGCCGTCGCCCCCGGTGGGACCGACCGGACCACGACCGCGTTCGATCCGACCCGCGCGTTCTCGCCGACGACGAACGGACCGAGGATCTTCGCGCCCGCACCGACGACGACGCCGCGGTGCAGGGTCGGATGCCGCTTGCCGCCGTTCAGCGATGTGCCGCCGAGCGTGACGCCCTGGTAGATCGTGCAGTCGTCGCCGACCTCGGCGGTCTCGCCGATCACGACGCCGAGGCCGTGGTCGATGAACACGCGCCGGCCGATCGTTGCGCCCGGGTGGATCTCGATCCCCGTCAGGAAGCGACCCCAGTGCGAAAGCCAGCGGCCGAGCCACAGGTAGCCGGCGTGCCAGCAGCGGTTCGCGAGCCGATGGATGAAGAGGGCGTGGAGTCCGGGATAGCAGGTCAGCACTTCCCGCTTGCTGCGGGCCGCGGGGTCGCGTTCGCGAATCGTCGCGATGTCTTCGGAGAGCCGTGTGAACATCGGGCCATTCTAAGGGCGGTCGGAAACGCTTGCCGACGGCGACGCCGGGCGGCGCAGATCGTGAAACGCACGCACGGCGGACCGGCCGCGTTCGCGACATCTTCCGCTCGGCGGCCCGTTCCGCGGCGGTCCATGCGATGACCCGCTACGCGATCTACTGGACGCCCGATGCCCGGCATCCGCTCTGGGCGGCCGGTTGCGCGTGGCTCGGACGCGACGCGGCGCACCCGGACCGGATCCTGGCGACACGCGACCGGACCGCCGCGCCGCGCCACTACGGCTTCCACGCGACGCTGAAGGCGCCGCTCCGGCTGAAGGCCGGTTCCACCGAGGCCGCATTGCTCGCGGCCGTCGAGGAACTCGCGGGCGCGCTGCCGGCGTTCCCGATGCCGGCGCTCGAGATTCGCCTGCTGCAGGACTTCGTCGCGCTGCAGCCGGTCTCGCCGATCGCGATGGACCATCCGCTGCAGTCGCTCGCCGACCGCTGCGTGACGGAACTCGACGGCTTCCGCGATCCGTCGATCGCGGACGATATCGCGCGACGCTCGGTCGGCCTCGACGCCCGGCAGCGCGAGCTGTTCGCGCGCTTCGGGTATGCGTTCGCGCTCGAGCGATGGCGTTTCCACCTCACGCTGTCCGACCCGCTGCCCGGGGACGACGCAGTCCGTCGGGCGTTCCTGACGGAAGCCGCGGCCTTCTTCGCGCCGGCGCTCGTGGCGCCGCTCCGGTCGACCGAGATCGCGGTCTTCGTCGAGCCGGCACCGGACGCGCCGTTCGTCCTCGCGCATCGCTTCCCGCTCCAGGGGTGACCGGCTGGGCCGAAGCAAATTCGGGTCGCTGCCTACGGTATTGCGGCGCGCAGTCTTGCGAGCGGGGCGACCGCGGAGGGCGACGATGCAGATCGATTCACGCTCCCGGAGTGTCCCCATGTCCCCATGCCGCTCGTCCTCGACGATGCGCCTGATCGCATCGTCCGCCATCGCATCGGCTTTCGCGTTCGTCGCGGGCTGCGCCTCGAATCCCCGGGTCGACGTCGAGTGGACGGCGCCCGACCTCGCCGCCCGCTCGGGGCTGCTCCGGAGCGGCGACGTGATGGTCGCCTGCGAGGCGCCCGATGTCGCCATCCGCAATGTCTGCCAGGAACAGCTCGCGGCGCAGGTCTCGGCGCGCGGCGCGCGACCGGTGTTCGTCGGACCGGACACGCGGTTGACGAACGACCGCGCGCTCGACGAGCAGCTGCTGCCCGGCGCGCGGAGCGCCAACAGCAAGTCGGTGCTCGTGGTGTCGCTGCGCCCCGTCGCGTCGGAAGCCAACGGCTCCGGTCTGTCGGTCGGCTTCGGCGGCTTCGGCTTCGGTCGCGGCAGCGCGCTCGGTGTCGGCGTCGCGGCGCCGGTCGGCGGCACCC
>CAXTDA010000640.1:0-2144 GCA_964242935.1 uncultured Burkholderiaceae bacterium
CGTTCTGGTTCGGCGAGTCGGACCAGGTCACGCCGGCCTTCATCCGCACGGCCGCGGCCGACGCGCTCGAGCGCGGCGCGACGTTCTACACGCACAACCTCGGCATCCCGCGGCTTCGCGCCGCGCTCGCGACCTACGTCGCCGCATTGCACGGCGCGACGCCGGACGCGAACGTCGTCGTCACGAGCGCCGGCGTCAACGCGCTGATGCTCGCGGCGCAGCTCGTCATCGGCCCCGGTGACCGGACGGTGGCGGTGACGCCGCTCTGGCCGAACGTGGTCGAGATCCCGAAGATCCTCGGCGCCGCCGTCGAGACGGTGTCGCTCGACTTCGGCGCGCGCGGCTGGACGCTCGACGTCGAGCGGCTGATCGCGGCGCTGACGCCACGCGGCGACGTCACGCCGCGCGCGTTGATCGTCAACTCGCCGAACAATCCGACCGGCTGGGTCATGCCGCGCGACGCGCAGCAGCGCGTGCTCGACCATTGCCGCCGTCACGGCATCTGGGTCATCGCGGACGAGGTCTACGAGCGGCTGTACTTCGGCGCGACGCCGATCGCGCCGTCGTTCCTCGACATCGCGTCGCGCGAGGAGCGCGTGATCTGCGTCAACTCGTTCTCGAAGAGCTGGCTGATGACCGGCTGGCGTCTCGGCTGGATGGTGCTGCCGACCGCGCTGACCGCCGATCTCGGCAAGCTGATCGAATACAACACGTCGTGCGCGCCGTCGTTCATCCAGGAAGCCGGCATCGTCGCCGTGACCGCAGGCGAGGCGTTCGTCCGCACGTCGATCGTCGAGCTCCGCGACGCGCGCGACCATCTCGTCCGCGCGCTGGCCACGCTGCCCGACGTCGAGGTGCACGCGCCGGGCGGGGCGATGTACGTCTTCTTCCGGTTGCCCGAGGCCGCCGACAGCCTGGCGTTCTGCAAGCGCATGGTGCGCGACGCGCGCGTCGGCCTCGCGCCGGGCAGCGCCTTCGGCGACGACGGCGAGGGCTTCGTGCGCTGGTGCTACGCATGCCGGCCCGAGCGGATCGACGAAGGCGTGCGCCGCGTGCGGGAGGCGCTGACGTCGAGACGATGACCACGTGACGCCGCGGCGTCGGCGCGATGCGACAATGCCCGTTCCGAGGTCGACGAAGCGGAGTGGCACATGACGCGCTGGTCGCATGCCCGAACGATCCTGACCTCGATCGCCCTGACGCTCTGCGTCTCGGCCGCGGCACACGCGGCGGACCGGGTGATCTTCCAGGCGACCGAGAACGACCTCGATCGCTGGAACCTCATCCTCAACAACGTGCGCAACCTGCAGAGCGCGGTCGGCGCCGATGCCGACGTCGAGGTCGTCGCCTACGGGCCCGGCATCCAGTTGCTGAAGGCCGGCTCGCCGCTCGCCGCGCGGATCAGCGAAGCGCGCCGCGACCGGGTCCGCGTCGTCGCCTGTCAGAACACGATGGCGAACAACCAGCTGACCACGGCCGACATGCTGCCCGACATCGGCTACGTGCCGTCGGGCGTCGTCGAGGTGATGCGCAGGCAGCAACAGGGTTACGCGTACGTCCGCCCCTAGACCGAAGGCCGCTCCCGGGCCCGCCGCGTGCGCATCGCCCTCTTCGACGCCGATCCCGCCGAGCAGGCGCTGATCGCGCAGTGGATCGAGAAGTCCGGATTCGACTGCGTGATCCACACCGAGGCGCGGGCGCTGGTCGCCGACGCGCGCGCGCGGCGCTTCGACGCGCTGGTGGTCGACTGGAAGGGCCGGCCGGGCGACGGCGGCGCCGTGCTCGGCCATGCCCGTGCCGCCGCGACCCGCACGCCGACGCTGATGATGGTCGCGAACGGCCGCGAGGACGACATCATCGCCGGCCTCTCGTGCGGCGCCGACGACTACCTGATCAAGCCGATCCGCCCGTCCGAACTGATCGCGCGGCTGCAGGCCCTGCTGCGTCGGGCCTATCCGAACGAGACGCTCGAGCGCTACGAGTTCGAGCCGTACCGCTTCGACCCGGAACCGTGCGAGGTCGCGATCGCATCGGCCCTCGACGCCGACCCGACCCGCGTCGTGCTGACCCAGAAGGAGTTCGACCTCGGCCTGCTGCTGTTCCGCAACGCCGGTCGGCCGATGTCGCGGAACCACATCCGCGAG
>CAXTDA010000641.1:0-2138 GCA_964242935.1 uncultured Burkholderiaceae bacterium
GGCCGATGAACAGCCAGCGCGACAGGCCGGCCGTGCTGCCCTGCTTCCACTGGCTCCAGGCCTGCCGTTCGACCGTGAGGACGAGGATGCCGGTGCCGATCCAGCCGATGACGTCGGTCATGCGGTCCTCGGTGCGCCTGGTCGGGGATCAGGCGACGTCGACGGGGTTCAGGTAGCGGTGGATCGCCTGCACGACGACGGACCCTTCGCCCACGCCGGACGCGACGCGCTTGACGGAGCCGGAACGGACGTCGCCGACCGCGAAGATGCCGTCGCGCGACGTCGCGTACGGCGACGACGCGGCGTCGCCGTCGCGTCCCGTGACGACGAAGCCGCGCTCGTCGAGGTCGAGGCAGCCGTCCAGCCACTCGGTGTTCGGTTCGGCCCCGATCATCACGAAGACGTTGCCGATCGGGTGCGTGCTCGCCTCGCCGGTCTTCCGATCGGTCCACGTGACGCGTTCCAGCAGCCGCTCGCCGTCGAGCGCGGTGATCTCGGTCGCGGCATGCAGCGTGATGCGCGGCGAGCGGTCGATCCGTTGCACGAGATAGTCGGACATCGTCGCCGCGAGATCCGCGGCCCGGACCAGCAGGTGGACGTGGCCGACCTCGCGCGACAGGAACACCGCCGCCTGGCCCGCCGAGTTGCCGCCGCCGACGACGATCACTTCCTCGCCGCCGCACAGGCGCGACTCCATCGCGGTCGCCGCGTAGTGGATCCCCTGCCCTTCGAAACGCGCGTAGCCCGCGACGTCGAGCTTCCGATAGCGGGCGCCGGTCGCGATGACGAGCGCCGAGGCGGCGACGACCTGGTCGTCCTCGAGCCGGAGCCGGAACGGGCGCGTCCTGCAGTCGAGCCCGACCACCATCCGCGAGATCGCGAGGCGGGCGCCGAACTTCTGCGCCTGGGCCTGCGCGCGCCCAGCGAGCGCCTGTCCGGAAATGCCGGTCGGGAAGCCGAGGTAGTTCTCGATCTTCGACGACGTGCCGGCTTGGCCGCCGGGCGCCATCCCTTCGACGACCACCGTCGTCAGTCCTTCGGACGCGCCGTACACCGCCGCGGCAAGGCCGGCGGGTCCGGCGCCGACGACCGCGAGGTCGTAGACCAGGTTCGCGTCGAAGGCCTCGGTCAGGCCGAGCGAGTCGGCGAGCGACGCGTTGCCGGGGTTGCGGAGCACGCGATGATCCGGCGTGATCACGACCGGCAAGGCGTCGCGCTCGATGTCGAAGCATTCGAGGAAGCCGCCGGCGTCGGCGTCCTGCTCGATGTCGAGCAGCCGATGCGGATAGCCGTTCCGCATCATGAAGCGCTGCAGCCGCTGCGTGTCCCCGGCATGGCCGGCGCCGATCAGCACGACGCCGCCGGTCCCGTGGCGGATGATGCCGACGCGGCGCAGGATGAACGCCCGCATGATGATCTCGCTGATGTCGGCCTCGCTCGACACCATGCGGCGGAAGTCGCGCGGCCGGATCCGGACGACACGGGTGTCCATCGCGGCGCGCCCGGACACCAGGATCTCGCGGTTGTTGAACAGGTCCATCTCGCCGGTGAACTGCCGTTCGCGATGCACGTGCATCACGCGCGGCACGCCGTGCGGGTCGAGATCGATGATCTCGATCGCGCCGTCGAGCACCAGGAAGAAGTCGACGCCGCGCTGCCCGCGATCGAACACGTGATCGCCGCGAGAAAGGCGCTCCTCGGTTCCGTAGCCCGCGACGCGCGCCGCCATCTCCTCCCCGAGACGGGGAAAGGTCTGCGCTTCGCGTTCGTACGGGTCGGTCGCTTCGAGTGCGGGTTCGGTCGGCATGCGGATCGGCGCTGACAGCGTGCGTGCCGATGATAGTGCCTCGGCCGTGTTGCAACGGCCGACTATGCCGCGCGCAGCCTCGGCACCGCGGCGAGCAGCGACTGTGTATACGGATGGGTGGGATGCCGCAGCACCTGCTCCGCCGGACCCTGCTCGACGATCTTCCCCTTGACCATCACGGCCACGTCGTCGGCCAGGTATTCCACCACGCCGATGTTGTGCGTGATGAAAAGATAGGCGATGCCGAGGTCGCGCTGCAATGCCTTCAGCAGGTTCAGGATCTGCGCCTGCACCGAGACGTCGAGCGCGGAGGTCGGCTCGTCGCAGACGA
>CAXTDA010000642.1:0-2117 GCA_964242935.1 uncultured Burkholderiaceae bacterium
TCGTTCGATCGCTTCGAAGCCGCCGAGGCGATGTACATCGCGCGTTTCCGGCCGGCGGGAGGACGCTAGGCATCCGCCCGGGGGCACGGGCAGTCGACCACCCGGAGGCCGTCGACGTCTCGGTATACTCGCCGCGCTCACCGA
Source organism: uncultured Burkholderiaceae bacterium (assembly GCA_964242935.1). Taxonomy (GTDB): domain Bacteria; phylum Pseudomonadota; class Gammaproteobacteria; order Burkholderiales; family Burkholderiaceae_D; genus CAHJXF01. The sequence continues at coordinate 145 of CAXTDA010000642.1, forward strand.
CCTCGCCCCCTTCCCTTCGACCCCATCATGAGTTTCGACAACGTCTCCGCCGGTGCCGACATCCCGCACGACTTCAACGTCATCATCGAGATTCCGATGAACGCGGATCCGATCAAGTACGAGGTCGACAAGGAGACCGGCACGCTGTACGTCGACCGCTTCATGGGCACCGCGATGCATTACCCGTGCAACTACGGCTACATCCCGCGGACCGTCGCCGACGACGGCGACCCGGTCGACGTCCTCGTGATCACGCCGTTCCCGCTGGTCCACGGCGTGGTGGTCCGCTGTCGCGCGCTCGGCGTGCTGAAGATGAGCGACGAGGCCGGCGGCGACGCGAAGCTGCTCGCGGTTCCGATCGACAAGATCCTGCCGTGGTACCGCCACTGGAAGACGTTCGAGGACATCAACCCGGAACGCCTCCAGCAGATCCAGCACTTCTTCGAGCACTACAAGGATCTGGAGAAAGGCAAGTGGGTCAAGGTCGAGGCGTGGGGCGGCCCGGCGGACGCCGAGCGCGAGATCCTGGACGGCATCGCGAACTACGACAAGGAGAAGGGCGCGCCGCCGCGGTGACCTTCGCCGGGCAGCGCAACGTCGAACGCGCACGCCCGGGAATCAACGCGGCGCGTCGTCCCGCTTGAACGGATCGCGCTCGTTCAGCTCGTCGACGTAGTGGCCGATGCCGATCGCCTCGCGCGCGAGGAAGTGCTCGACCGCGTCGGCGAACGCCGGGTGCGCGAGCCAGTGCAGCGAGCGGGTCTTCACCGGCAGGAACCCGCGCGCCATCTTGTGCTCGCCCTGCGCGCCGCCCTCGAAGAAGCGGATGCCGCGCTCGATGCAGAATTCGAGCGGCTGGTAATACGCGCATTCGAAGTGCAGGCAGGGCACGTGTTCGACTTCGCCCCAGTAACGGCCGTAGAGCGTGGTCTCGTTGAAGATCACGAGCGAACTCGCGATCGGCCGGAAGCCGTCGCCGGTTTCGCGTTCGGCGATCACGAGCAGCAGGTTGTCCGCCATCGTCGCCGCGATGCGGCGGAAGAACCCGAGGTTGAGGTACGGCGTCGAGTAGTGCGCGCGATAGGTGTTCGCATAACAGCGCGCGAAGAAGCGCCAGTCGTGGTCGGTCGCGTCGCGCCCTTGGACGCGCCGCGCGCGGACGCCGGCCTCGGCGACCTTGCGACGTTCGGCGCGGATGTTCTTCCGCTTCTTCCGCTCCAGCGTCTCGACGAAGGCCTCGAAGTCGGCGTAGCCCGCGTTGGTCCAGTGGAACTGCACGCCCTCGCGCCGCAGGCAGCCGGCTCCCTCGAGCGCCGCGACCTCGTCGTCGCCTTCCGGGAACAGCAGGTGGAGCGACGACAGCCCGGAGTCGGCCGCGTGACGCATCAGCGCACGGGCCAGCGCGGCAACGGTCGCGGCATCGACCGCGATCAGCCGCGGCCCGGTGACCGGCGTGAACGGGATCGCCGACAACAGCTTCGGGTAGTAGTCGATGCCGTTCCGCCGGTAGGCGTCGGCCCAGGCCCAGTCGAACACGTACTCGCCGTACGAGTGGAACTTGCGATACAGCGGCACGGCGCCGATCAGGCGGTCGCCGGACCACGCCGCGAGGTAGTCGACCGTCCAGCCGGCGTCGACGTCTGCGCAGCCGGTCTCGTGCAGCGCGGCCAGGAACTCGTAGCGGACGAAGGGGTTGACCGCAGCATCGCCTCGACGGGCGGCGTCGGCCTCGACGAGCGCGGTCCAGCGTTCGCGGCCGATTTGCGCGAGGTCGTCGACGAGGGAGATGTTCAATGCGGCGCGAAGGACCGGGGACTAGCTCGAACGACCGTCGTGTCGACGTTCGCCGGTGCGGGCCGGTCGGTCGCATTGTATGCGGAAGGGGACCCGCGCCGGACCCCGATCGGACTGGCGTTATCCTAGTGTCCTGAGTTAGTAATTCGTGCCATTAAGATTTGACCAGGCGGTGATGA
>CAXTDA010000643.1:0-2116 GCA_964242935.1 uncultured Burkholderiaceae bacterium
CCGGTGTTCGACAGGAACGCGCCGGCCAGCACGGCGACGTTCTCGCGCGAGATCAGCTCCTCGGCCACGCGCACCGCGTCGCCGGGGCTCGCGTTGTCGTCGCGCGAGATCAGCTCGAGCTTCCGGCCGTCGATCCCGCCCGCGGCGTTGACCTCGTCGACCGCGAGGTCCATCCCCTTCTTGTACGGCTCGAGGAACGCCGGCTGCGCCTTGTAGCTGTTGATCTCGCCGATGCGGATCACGCCTTGCGCGTGCGCCGGAGAAAGCGGCAAGGAAAGCACCGTACCGATGAACAGCAGGGTGCCGAGGTGGGAGAAGGGACGCATGCGTGTGGCTCCTGAAATCAAAGGGAAAGGCAATTCCGTCGTCCCCGCGAACGCGGGGATCCAGCGTCGTTGGTACGAAAGCGTACGACACTGGATTCCCGCGTTCGCGGGAACGACGAAAGGGCGATGACCGCGCGACTACCGCAATCCATCTTCACCCTTGATCTCATGAACCTGCAGGCCGCCGACTCGTGCCAGTGGCCGGCCGCTATCCGTCACCACGACGGCGACCACGATCTCGTTCGCGCGCGGCGCGTCGGACACCCGCGCTTCCATCGCATCGAAGTGGCTGCGGACGAACGCCGCGTCCTTGTGACCGATCGGGACGTCGATGGCGGTCCCGAGGCCGCCGCGCTTCTTGGCCGACGGCACGAGCGCGGCGCCGCCACCGACCGCCTTCCGGAGCGGCGCACCGAGCTTCGGATGCAGGATCGCCGCCGCATGCTCGAGCTCGCCGGCCTCGCCGACGATCGCAGCCTTGCCGTAGCTCTCGGCCTCGGACGGCGCGATGCCGAGCGCCTCGACGCACTTCTCGCCGAGCAGGCCGCCGAGCTCCTCGCCGATCGCGATCAGCGGCTCCAGGTCGTCGACGTAGCGACCGGTGCACGGGTTGTCGATCACCGCCATCGCCAAGGCGCGTCGGGTCGGCGGATCGATCGCCCGGCCCATCTCGCTGCGGGTCTCGTCGACCTGCACGATCAGCTTCCGGATGTTCGCGGTCATGCGGCCCTCGGATCCAGTCGGTGGGACGTCATCGCAATCCGTTCCACAACGCGATGTCGGCAGCCTTCAGTCCGCCGACCCGCGCGTGGACGCGGGCGCCGGTGCTCATCGCGAGGATGAAGACGATCTCGTCGGCGGCCGGTGCACCGGGCACGCGCACCTCGATCGCGTCGAAGTGGCTGCGCACGTACGACGCGTTGATGTGCGTCAGCGGCACGTCGAGCGTCGCGCCGGGCGGGCCGACCTTCTTCGTCGCCGGGACGATCGCGAGCGCGTTCTGCGTCTGGCCGGGCGGCAACGCGCGCGCGAGGTCGACGTCGCCCTTCGCGTAGGCCGCCCGGTCGCCCTTCCAGCCGAGCAGCTCGCGCATCGCGTAGCCGCCCGGCACGTGCCACAACGCGCCGTGCTCGAGCTCGCCCGCGCTGCCGACGATGGCCCCCTTGCCGTAGCTTTCGATGCGCTCGACCGGCACGGCCATCGCGTGCCGCAGGCGCTGGGCCATGTCGATCCCGACCGCGGTCAACGCATCCATCATCGGCAGCAGATCGGGCACGTAACGGCCGGCGTAAGGGTTGGCGAGGACCGCGGCGATCGCGCCGCGCCGCAGCGGCTCCGAAGGCACCGGCCCGAACTCGTGGAGGATCGTCTCGCTCTGCGTGACGACACGGCGAAGTTCAATCATGCAGCTCGATCATGCCGCCTGGGCATGAGGCTGTGGTGGTCGATGCGTGCAAGCGAGGTCCGTGCCACGACGGCAGCGCGAAGGACGCCCCGCTCACCGCGACCCGACCCTGACACACCAGCGCGCAGGCCGCGATCGTACCGGCTGCCCGCAACGCATCGGCGCGTGCGAGCCCGGCGCGGAGCGCCGCATCGATGCGCGCGTGGTCGAGCCGCGGCACGTCGACCGTGACCAGCCGGTCGCCGAGGTCCGTGTCGTCCTTGAGCGACGACGCGGGTCGCCGCACGATGCGCGCGTCGTCGATGTCGACCGCGTTCGCGACGATCGTCGCGGCGGCGTCGGCGCCGGCCGCGGTGCGGGCGAGCACCGTCACGCTGTCGGCGAT
>CAXTDA010000644.1:0-2096 GCA_964242935.1 uncultured Burkholderiaceae bacterium
TGTCGCAGATCGAGAAGCAGTTCGGCAAGGGCTCGATCATGCGGCTCGGCGCCGGCGAGGTCATCGACGACATCGAGGTGGTCTCCACCGGCTCGCTCGGACTCGACATCGCGCTCGGGATCGGCGGCCTGCCGCGCGGGCGCGTGGTCGAGATCTACGGTCCGGAGTCGTCCGGCAAGACCACGTTGACGCTGCAGGTCATCGCCGAGATGCAGAAGCTGGGCGGCGTCGCGGCGTTCATCGACGCCGAGCACGCGCTCGACCCGCAGTACGCGCAGAAGCTCGGCGTCGAGCTGACCGACCTCCTGATCTCGCAGCCCGACACCGGCGAGCAGGCGCTCGAGATCGCCGACGCGCTGGTGCGCTCCGGTTCGGTCGACCTGATCGTGATCGACTCGGTCGCGGCGCTCACGCCGAAGGCCGAGATCGAAGGCGAGATGGGCGATTCGCTGCCCGGGCTTCAGGCGCGCCTGATGAGCCAGGCGCTGCGGAAGCTGACCGGCACGATCAAGCGCACGAACACCCTCGTCATTTTCATCAACCAGATCCGGATGAAGATCGGCGTGATGTTCGGCAATCCCGAGACCACCACCGGCGGCAACGCGCTGAAGTTCTACGCGTCGGTGCGGCTCGACATCCGCCGTACCGGCTCGATCAAGAAGGGCGAGGAGGTCATCGGTTCGGAGACCAAGGTCAAGGTCGTCAAGAACAAGGTGGCGTCGCCGTTCAAGGTGGCGCAGTTCGACATCCTGTACGGCGAAGGCATCTCGCGCGAAGGCGAGGTCGTCGACCTCGGCGCCGAGCTCAACATCGTCGACAAGTCCGGGAGCTGGTACAGCTACGGCGGCGATCGCATCGGGCAGGGCAAGGACAACGCCCGCGAGTTTCTCCGCGCCAACCCCGACGTCGCGCTCGAGATCGAGAACAAGATCCGCGAGGCGAAGGGCGTCGTGGCACGCGGCGAGGCCGCGGCGGCCGCCGCCTGACGACCCGGGGCACGGGTCGCGCGAGGTTGCGGTCGGTCCGGCCGGGCGTTGCCTGCGTCGACCGTGACCGGCCAACCGTGACCGGCCTCTCGTCGGAATGATCGGCGACTGGCGTTCACTGCATCGCCGTCGGCCGTCGACCGCGGGTTGCACCGCCGTTGGCTCGTCCGACCGGGTCGCCTCGTCGCGACCGTGAACGTCCCGCCAGGCCGGCCGGTCCGCAGCCTGATGGCCAGGGCGGTCGGCCTGTTGTCGCGACGTGAGCACAGTCGCTTCGAGCTGCGTCGAAAGCTCCTTCGTTCGCTGCAGCCCGACGAGAGTCCGGCGGACCTCGATCGGGTCCTCGACGCGCTACAGGCGCAACGGCTGCTGTCCGACCAGCGCTTTGCAGCGTCGCTGGTCCGGCAACGCGCGGCGCGCTACGGCGATCTCCGCCTCGCACGCGATCTTCACGACCGCGGCGTGTCCGGCATCGATGCGGACGCCGCGATGGCGCTCGTCGCGGGGACCGAAGCCGAGCGCGCGTACGCCGCCTGGTCGCGCCGCTTCGACGCGCTGCCGGTCAGCACGGCCGAACGCGGTCGACAGGGCCGTTATCTGCAGACTCGCGGCTTTTCGATGGACGCGATCGTGCGGGTGCTGGCCGGGAAGGTGCGGTCCGATGCGTGAGCATAGCGATGTTGGTGCACCGATCTCATCGCGGTGCGCCGGGTGTCGGCTCGAGCGGTTCAGGTGGCCGGGTGCTGCGGGGTGAGGAGCGACATCCGCTGGCGATCGATCCTCTGGGCCCCGGCCCTTCAACACGGCGTTGGGTGCAATGAGGTCGAACGCACGCGTCGGCGTCCACCGGCATCTTGCGGTCGACCGTCCGCAGCGCCGATTGGCACAGGACATGCGTATAGCGGCGTTCGTCGACCGCCCGGAACCGCTCCATGACCGCTCGCTTCACTGCTCTCGTCTCGTCGTTGCTCGTCTGCGGTGCGCTGGTCCTCGGCATCGGCACGGCGCGCGCCGACGGTCTCGACACGATCAGGAAGAACGGCGTGCTGCGCGTTGCGGTGCCGCAGGACTTCCCGCCGTTCGGGACGGTCGGGCCCGACCTGAAGCCGC
>CAXTDA010000645.1:0-2090 GCA_964242935.1 uncultured Burkholderiaceae bacterium
CGCGATCGTCGACGACTGGCCGAGGCTGATCAGCACGATGATGGTGTTCGAGATCAGGTTGCCGATCACCGGCAGCAAGCCGACGACGAACGTGATCGCGATCATCGTCTTCGTGAACGGCAGTTGCGTGCCGAAGGCCGGCAAGATCACCAGCAGGTACAGCGCCGTGAAGCCGGTGTTGACGAGCGAGATGCGCAGCTGCGACGACGCGATGTGATGGAACGCGCGCAGGAAGCGTTGCGTGCGCTCGAGCAGGTGGACGCCGAGCGGACCGGGTTTCCGGTGCTCGACGACCTCCTGCAACGACAGCGACGCGCCGATGACCAGCGCGATCAGCGTCTGGGCGAGCAGCACCGCGGTGCGGCTGCCGAAGCTCTGCATGTCGTTCATGTGCGCCCGCAGCCAGCGGACGATCCAGGCCTGCAGGTCGACGACGGTCGCCGGCAGGTTCTCGACGATCTGCGGCGGCAGGTCGCCCCGCACGCGCTCGAGCACGTTCGACATCCGCTGCAGCAGGCCGCCGAGGTTGCCGCTGTTGCGGAAGTAACCGATCAGCCCGAGCGTCGCCGACACGACCGCGACGATCATCAGGATCGCGAACAGCGCGACGACGATCACCTTGCCGCGCCGCGTCGACAGATAGCGTTGCGCGAACGGCGTGAACAGGTGCACGAGCTCGTAGATCAGCAGGCCCGCGAGCAGCGGCACGAGCAGATGGAAGACGAGCACGCCGAGCAGCGCGAGTCCCGCCAGCACGTACGCCGCCGCCTCGCACCAGCGGTTGCGCGTCGTGACGATGACGACCGGCGCCGGCTCAGCCACACGCGGCCCGGATGAACGCCGGGATCGGCACCGCCTTCAGCCGGCCGTCGGCCGCGCGGACGCACAACGCGCGCGTCTCGCGGCCTTCGCAGATCAGGTCGTCGCCGCGCACGATGCGGTGGTGCTGGACGAAGACCTTCGTTTGCCACGATTCGACGCGCGTGTGGACCTCGATCGACTCGCCGTAGGTGACCGGCGCGACGAACTTCGTGTGGATCTCAAGCAGCGGCGCGCCGACCGAGCCCGGCAGCTCGGTCATCGCATGCCACGGCGGCAGGCCGCAGCTGCGGAAGAAATGATGAGACGACGCGTCCATCCAGCGCGAGAAGTTCGGAAAGAAGACGATGCCGGCGGGGTCGCAGTCACCGAACTGCACGTCGACGCGAAGGATCGAGGTCTTGCCTTCGGTGGACGTCATCCGTCAGACCAGCCGCACGCAAAGCGTGCCGAGCCCGTCGATGCCGCCGTACAGCGTCTGCCCGCGCTCGACCTTGCCGACGCCTTCGGGCGTGCCGCTGTAGATCAGGTCGCCGGGCTTCAGCGTGAAGTAGGTCGACAGGTTGGCGATGACCTCGGGCACCGACCAGATCAGCTTCGAGACCTCGCTCCGCTGACGGTCGACGCCATCGACCTGCAGCCAGATCGCCTGCGTCGTCGGATGCCCGAAGTCCGTGACCGTCCGCAGCGGTCCGATCGGCGCCGAGTCGTCGAACGCCTTGCCGATCTCCCACGGCCGGCCCTTGTCGCGCATTGCGAACTGCAGGTCGCGACGCGTCATGTCGAGGCCGACGCCGTAACCGAAGACATGGTCGCCGGCCGCGTCGACCGCGATATCGCGGCCTTCGCGACCGATCGCGACCACCAGCTCGATCTCGTGCTGCAGGTTGACGGTGAGGCTCGGGAACGCGATGTCGGCGGTCGTGCCTTCGGCGACGACGACGGTCGCGTTGTCGGGCTTGCAGAAGAAGAACGGCGGCTCGCGCTCGTCGAAGCCCATCTCGCGCGCGTGCGCGGCGTAGTTGCGGCCGACGCAGTAGACGCGGCGCACGGGGAACAGCGCATCGCTGCCGACGACGGGAATGCCGACGACGGCTTCGGGTTCGAATGTGTAGGTCATGGGGTTGCGGATGGGGGTCAGGACACCAGGCAGCGGTCGACGCGCCAGTCGTAGAGCCATTCGAGCGCATCGTAATAGCGATCGGGCGTCCGGCCGCGCCAGAGATCGTTGCGGACCAGGCGCTCGACGCCCTTCGCATGATAGATGCGAC
>CAXTDA010000646.1:0-2085 GCA_964242935.1 uncultured Burkholderiaceae bacterium
GGCATGTACCGCGTGTACAAGATTTGCGGCATGGGGCCGCCGTCGTCGGGCGCGCGACGCTCGACGTCGACGGCACGGACCTGCGCGTCGAGGCCGCCGTCGGAACGACGACGGCGCGACTCGCGGTCGCCGGACGGCACAACGCGCACAACGCGACCGCGGCAGCGGCGGCCTGCATCGCGGTCGGTGTGCCGCTCGACGCGATCCGCGCCGGCCTCGAGTCGTTCCGGCCGATGGGCGGGCGATCGCAGCGGCTGGTTCTCGACGGCGGGATCGTCGTGATCGACGACAGCTACAACGCGAACCCGGACTCGATGCGCGCCGCGATCGACCTCCTCGCGGCGCAGGGCGCACCGCGCCTGATGGTGATGGGCGACATGGGCGAGGTCGGCGACGACGGGCCGCGCTTCCACGCCGAGATCGGCGCGCATGCGCGGGACCGCGGCATCGAGTCGCTGTACGCGCTCGGCGCGGCCAGTCGCGCCAGCATCGACGCATTCGGCGACGGCGGTCGGCATTTCGACGCGGTCGAACCGTTGAACGCGGCGGTCCGCGAGTGGCTGGACGGGCGCGGCCGGGCTGCGGTCGCCGTCAAGGGCTCGCGCTTCATGCGGATGGAACGCGTGGTCGCCGCACTGGTCGGCACCGTGGTCGGCGTCGTCGCGGTCGCCGGGGCGCACTGATGCTGCTCGCGCTCGCCCAGTGGCTCGGCCAGGAAGTCCGTTTCTTCAACGTGTTCACGTACATCACGCTCCGCGCGGTGCTCGCGACGCTGACCGCGCTGACCATCGGCCTCCTCAGCGGTCCGTTCGTGATCCGCCGGCTGACGTCGATGAAGATCGGGCAGGCGGTCCGCACCGACGGTCCGCAGAGCCACCTGATCAAGTCCGGCACGCCGACGATGGGCGGCGCGCTGATCCTGATCTCGATCGGCACGTCGACGCTGCTCTGGTCCGACCTCGGCAACCGCTTCGTGTGGGTGGTGCTGCTGGTCACGTTCGGGTTCGGGTGGATCGGCTGGGTCGACGACTACCGGAAGGTCGTGCGCCGCGACCCGAAGGGCATGAGCGCGAAGGAGAAGTTCGCCTGGCAGTCGGTGATCGGCCTGGTCGCGTCGATGTACCTCGCGTTCGCGGTCTCGGCGCAGAGCAACGCCGAAGTCGCGTCCCTCTTCATCGGCTGGATCCGCTCGGGCTTCGACATGGACCTGCCGCCGAAGGCCGACTTCATCGTGCCGTTCTTCAAGAACGTCGCGTATCCGCTCGGTGCGATCGGCTTCATCGTGCTGACCTACATCGTCATCGTCGGGACCAGCAACGCGGTCAACTTCACCGACGGTCTGGACGGCCTCGCGATCATGCCGACGATCCTGGTTGGCGCCGCGCTCGGCCTCTTCGCGTACGTCATCGGTCGCGCCGACTACTCGCGCTACCTGCTGTTCCCGTACATCCCGGGCGCGGCCGAGCTGCTGGTGTTCTGCGCCGCGCTCGCGGGCGCCGGCCTCGCGTTCCTGTGGTTCAACGCGTATCCGGCGCAGGTCTTCATGGGCGACGTCGGCGCGCTCGCGCTCGGCGGCGCGCTCGGCACCATCGCGGTCATCGTCCGCCAGGAGATCGTGCTGTTCATCATGGGCGGCGTCTTCGTCGCGGAGATCGTGTCCGTGATGATCCAGGTCATCTACTTCAAGTACACGCGGCGGCGCTACGGGGCCGGCCGGCGCGTCTTCCGCATGGCGCCGCTGCACCACCATTTCGAGGAGTCCGGCTGGAAGGAGACGCAGGTCGTGGTGCGGTTCTGGATCATCACGATGATGCTGGTGCTGGTGGGCCTGTCGACGTTGAAACTCAGGTGATCGTGGACCTCGACACGAAGGCGGTTCTGGTCCTCGGCCTCGGTGAGTCGGGTCTCGCGATGACGCGCTGGTGCCTGCGCGAGGGAGCCCGCGTGCGCGTCGCCGACACGCGCGACGCGCCGCCGAACCGGCAGGCGCTCGAGTCGCTCGACGTCGAAGCGCGCCTCGGCGCGTTCGACGCGTCGCTGCTCGACGGCATCGACCTCGTCGCGATCAGCCCGGGACTCTCGCCG
>CAXTDA010000647.1:0-2082 GCA_964242935.1 uncultured Burkholderiaceae bacterium
CTCACCCGCGGCGGCGCCAACAAGCGTCCCTTCTATCACGTCGTCGCCACCGACTCGCGCAACCGCCGCGACGGCCGCTTCATCGAGCGCGTCGGCTTCTACAACCCGGTCGCGGCGAGCGGTGAAGAGGGCCTGCGGATCCAGCTCGACCGCGTCGGCTACTGGCAGGGTGTCGGCGCGCAGATGTCGCCGGCCGTCGCCCGCCTCGTCAAGGACTTCACGAAGAAGCACGGTCAGGTGCAGGCGCCGGCCGCCGAACCCGCCGCGGCGTAGTCGAGCGGCGTATCGATCGCCGCGGGCGGGTCGGCGTGGAGGTGCCGTCCGACCTGGTGCTCGTCGGGCATGTGCTCGACGCCTGGCGGCTCGACGGCAGCGTGAAGGTCGCGCCGTATTCCGCCGACGCGGCGGCGCTGCTCGCGGCGCGCGAATGGTGGTTCGACGTCAAGGGAGCGGTCCGCTCGTTCGACGTCCTGTCCGCGAAGGCCCACGGCAGCACGGTCACGGCGCGACTGGTGGGCGTCGCGGACCGCGACGGCGCCGAAGCATTGAAGGGCGCGCGGATTTCGGTGCCGCGTCGGGCGTTCCCGGTCACCGACGACGACGAGTTCTACTGGGTCGACCTGATCGGTCTCGCGGTAGTCAACGAGGCGGGCGATGCGTTCGGCGACGTGGTCGAGCTGACCGAGCACGGCGCGCACCAGAACCTCGTCGTGCGTCTCGCGGACGGCGAGGGGCGGGACGTGGAGCGTTCGATTCCGTTCGTCGGCGCCTTCGTCAAGACGGTCGACCTCGCGGGGCGCAGGATCGTGGTGGACTGGCAACTGGATTACTGAACTGACCGATGCGGTTCGACGTCGTGACGTTGTTCCCCGAGATGTTCGCGGCGGTGACCGCGTCGGGGATCACGCGGCGGGCGCTGGACGAGGGTCGTTGGGCATTGCGGACGTGGAACCCGCGCGAATTCACGCGCGATGCCTACCGCACCGTCGACGACCGGCCGTACGGTGGCGGCCCGGGGATGGTGATGCTGGCGCAGCCGCTCGACGACGCGATCGACGCGGCTCGTGCGGCGCAGGTCGATGCGGGCCTGCCGGTGCCGAAGGTCGTGCTGATGTCGCCGCAGGGCCGGGCGTTGACGCACGAGCGGGTGATGAACATGCGGGACCAGCGCGGCGTGGTCGTGCTCTGCGGGCGCTACGAGGCGATTGACGAGCGGCTGATCGCGCGGCGGGTCGACGAGGAGATCAGCCTCGGGGACTTCGTGCTGTCGGGCGGCGAACTGGCTGCGATGGCGCTGATCGATGCGGTGGTGCGGCAGTTGCCGGGCGTGCTCGGCAGCGAGCAGTCGGCGCCGCAGGATTCGTTCGCGGAGGGCGGGCTGCTCGATTGCCCGCACTACACGCGGCCCGAGGTGTGGCGCGACGCGGCGGTGCCGGACGTGCTGATGTCGGGGCACCACGCCCGCATCGTGCGGTGGCGGCGCGAACAGGCGCTGGTCGCGACGCGGAACAAGCGCCCGGACCTGATCGATCGGGCGCGTCGGGAAGGCCGGTTGTCCGCGCGCGACGAAGAGGTGCTGCGCGCGATGGTGCAGTCGCAGGACGAATGAACGAAGTAGGAAGGGTGCGGCGGGCCAGGCCCGTCGATTGATCGAATCGTAGAAGAAGCGGAAAAGTGCGACGGGCCGAGGCCCGTCGATTGATCGAATCGTAGAAGAAGCGGAAGAGTGCGACGGGCTCAGGCCCGTCGATTGATCAACTCCATCCTCTGCGCGGCCGCAACAACCCGATCCACAACGATCAGGCGCGCGCACGATGGCTGAAGGAGCAATGCGATGAACCTCATCGAAACGCTGGAAAAGGAAGAGATCGCCCGGCTGGGCAAGACGATCCCCGAGTTCGCCCCGGGCGATACCGTTATCGTCAACGTCAACGTCGTCGAAGGCACGCGGAAGCGCGTGCAGGCCTACGAGGGCGTCGTCATCTCGAAGCGCAACCGCGGCCTGAACTCGAACTTCATCGTCCGCAAGATCTCGAGCGGCGAAGGCGTGGAGCGGACCTTCCAGACCTACTCGCCGTCGAT
>CAXTDA010000648.1:0-2068 GCA_964242935.1 uncultured Burkholderiaceae bacterium
ACACCCGCATCGCCCGCGAGGTGCCGTACGCGTTCGCCCGCGACCACCACGTGCTCGTCGCACGCCGCGACGAGGGCGACGCGTCGAGGACGGCGCCACGCGTCGTCTACATCGGGCCGTCGACGTCGCCGCTCGCGATCGCCGAGCTGCAGCGCGCGCTCGGTCCGGTCCGGGTCGTCGAGGTCGGTCGCGACGCGCTCGAGAAGGCGATCGCGAAGGGCTATGCGACCGACCTCTCGGGCGGCGGCGCGTCGGCGCGCGTCGTCGACGAGGTCGACGCGTCACTCGACCTGTCGCGGCTGATGCAGGACGTGCCGGAGATCGAGGACCTGCTCGAGGCCGAGGACAACGCGCCGGTGATCCGCCTGATCAACGCGCTCTTCACCGAGGCCGCGCGCGAAGGCGCCTCCGACATCCATCTCGAGCCGTTCGAGACCCACTCGGTCGTGCGTTTCCGCGTCGACGGCACGCTCCGCGACATCGTGCGGCCGCGCCGGCAGCTGCATTCGGCGCTGATCTCGCGGATCAAGATCATGGCGAACCTCGACATCGCCGAGAAGCGCCTGCCGCAGGACGGCCGCATCGCGCTCCGGGTGGCAGGAAGACCGTTGGACGTGCGCGTGTCGACGCTGCCGGTCGGCAACAGCCCGTCGCAGCCCGAACGCGCGGTGCTGCGCCTGCTCGACAAGGAGGCCGGCCGTCTCGACCTGACCGCGCTCGGGATGGGCCGCGAGACGCTCGCGACGTTCGATTCGCTGATCAAGCAGCCGCATGGCATCGTCCTCGTCACCGGCCCGACCGGCTCCGGCAAGACCACGACGCTGTACGCGGCGCTGGCGCGCATCGACGCGGCCACCACCAACATCCTCACCGTCGAGGATCCGATCGAGTACGAGCTGCCGGCGATCGGCCAGACGCAGGTCAACGCGCGGATCGGGATGAGCTTCGCGGCCGCGCTCCGCGCGATCCTCCGCCAGGATCCCGACGTGATCATGATCGGCGAGATCCGCGACCTCGAGACCGCGCAGATCGCGGTGCAGGCGTCGCTCACCGGCCACCTGGTGCTGGCCACGCTGCACACCAACGACGCGGTCTCGGCCGCGACGCGCCTCGCCGACATGGGCGTCGAGCCGTTCCTGCTGTCGTCGAGCCTGCTCGGCGTCGTCGCGCAGCGTCTCGTGCGGAAACTGTGCGACGTCTGCAAGGCCGAGAAGAAAGCCGCCGACGGCACGACCGAATGGCAGCCGGCCGGCTGTCCGACCTGCGGCCACACCGGCTACCAGGGCCGCACCGGCATCTACGAGCTGATGCGGATCGACGACACGCTGCGCGACCTGGTCCACGACGAAACGGGCGAACCGGCGTTGCGCGAAGCGGCCCGCGCGCAGGGCATGACGAATCTGCGCGAAGATGGCGAGCGGTGGATCCGCAACGGCGTCACGTCGCGCGAGGAAGTGTTCCGCGTGACGCGCGACTGATCCGCGCCCTTTTTCGACCGATTCCGGACCCCGCGAACCTTGAAGCCGCTCGTCGTCCTCCTCGTCGTCGTCGCCGTGCTGCTGGTCGCGCTGCTCGCGCCGCGGCTGATGCGCGGCGTCGCGCGCCAGCGGCACGAAGAAGGGGACTGGCCGTTCACCGCGCAGACGCCGCTGTCGCAGGTCGAGCGCATCCTGTACGACCGCCTGGTGCAGACGCTGCCCGACCTGGTCGTGCTCGCGCAGGTGCCGTTGTCGCGCTTCCTGCGCGTCCGTCTCGGCCAGCCGTGGCGCGAGTGGCAGGACCGCATCAGCCGGAAGAGCATCGACTTCCTGATCTGCGACCGCGACTTCGCAATCATCGCCGCGATCGAGCTCGACGACCGCGCGCACGACCGGGCCGCGCAGGTCAGGTCCGATGCGACGAAGAGCCGGGCGCTGGCCGCAGCCGGCATCCCGCTGGTCCGCTGGCGGGCCACCGCGCTGCCCGGGTCCGGCACGATCCGCGCGCTGGTCGACGACATCCGCAGGCAACGCTTCGGCGACGTCGGCGCGGTGACCCCGAAGCAGCAGGAGCGGAGCGCCTCGACCCG
>CAXTDA010000649.1:0-2067 GCA_964242935.1 uncultured Burkholderiaceae bacterium
GGCGTTCGGCGGCGAGACGCTGGTCCTCACCCACGACATGATCGCCGAGGGCGTCGTCGCGGCGGCGAAGGTCGTGTGGGTCGTCGCGGCGGCGACGACGGTATCCGCATCGATGCCGGTCGCACAGGGGTGGTCGATCGGGCAGTCGCGGTACATGCAGGGACGGCACGGCACGTCGTGCGCGAGCACCCGATGCCGGCTGCGGTCGACCGGCGCCCAGCGCACGACGTCGCTTCCCGACGCGACGACGATGCTCGAGGTACCCATCGCCGCGGCCACGTGCGAGATGCCGGTGTCGTTCGAGACCAGCAGGCGCGTCTCGCGGAGCAGCGCCGCCAGTGCGCCGAGCGACGTCCGGCCGCAGAGGTCGACGAACGCGACGGCGCGTCGGCGGAGCCGGTCCGCGAGACCGTCGACGATCGGGCGCTCGTCGGCGCTTCCGGTCAGCACGATCCGCGAACCCTGGCGCGCGAGCGCTTCGGCCACGGCCGCGAAGCGGTCGACCGGCCAGCGTCGCGACGGCCAGCGGGCACCGGGATGGATGCAGACGATCGGGCGTCCTTCGAGGCCGGCGGACCGTCGCGTCGCGCTCCATTCGGCCTCCTCGGCGGGCAGGATCGGCAGTTCGATCGACGCGTCGGCGACCGCGGCCGGGTCGGCGCCGAGCGAGCCCATCAACGCGAGATAGCGACCGACCTCGGACGGCACGGCATCCCAGTCGAAGAAGAGTCCCGTCGCGCTCTCGTCGTGCACTTCCGGACGATGGAAGCCCGCCGTCGTCGTCGCTCCGAACGCGCGGACCAGCACGTTGCCGTCGCCGCCGTTGCCGTGCAGCTGGATCGCGAGGTCGAAGCGGCGCGCACGCATCGCGTCGAGGAACGACGGCAGCCCCGGCGCGCGCTCGTCCTGTTCGGGAAAGCCGGGGGCGCCGGGGAAGTCGATGAACTCGTCGATCCACTGCGGATACCGCGCGGCGAACCCGCGCATCGTCGGCAGGCCGACCAGCGCGATGTGCGCGTCGGGCAGCGTCGCCCGCAGCGCGCGGAGCGCAGGCATCGAACAGAGCAGGTCGCCGAGCTGCAAGGCCCGGAAGACGGCGATCCGTTCGGGACGCGTTTCGACGAGGTAGGCCATCAGAGATACATGGTCCGGAAGCGCCATGAGCCAACGATCCGCCACCAGAGCGCGAGCGGGGGAATCGCGATCGACGTCCACAGCATCTCGACGACGTGCGACATGGCCCGCGACGTGCCGGCGAGGCGCTGCAGCGCGAAGCGGAGCGTCGTCGCGAGCCACACGAGCGCCGCGACCGCCGCCACCGTCCGGGTCCCGGCCAGCGCCGCGACGACGGCGGTCGCCAGCGCCGCGACGTTGACGTAGTAGCTCCACGGCGGACCGCTCAGGATGCGGGTGCGGTAGAGGCGTCGATGCTTCTTGAACAGCAGCGCGTCGAAGAGCACTTTCCGCTGCTGTCCGATGCTGACGCCGAACGACGCCGGCCGGATCGGGTGCGTGACGAACGACCGCTCGGTTCGACCGACGCGGTAGCCGGCCTCCATCAGCGCAAAGTGCAGGTCGGAGTCCTCGCGCCAGGCCGACGTGAAGCGCTCGTCGAAGCCGCCGACCTGCTCGAGCGCGCTTCGCGCGACGAAGCAGTTCGCGGTCGCGAACTCGGCAGTCGACAGCCCCGCCGCATCGCGCTCGTAGTCGGTCGGACGGGCCGGAAGCGCCATCCGGATCGCGCCGCCGAACGCGTCGTAGCCGGTCGCGAGAAAGCGTAGTCCTTCCTCGAGCCACGCGCCGTCGGGGATCGTGTCGTCGTCGGTGAACGCGATCACGCGCGCGTCGCTCGCCCGCCAGCCCGCGTTGCGCGCGCCGGCCGGCCCCTGCGTCTCGGTGACCCGCACGACGCGGACGAACGGCTCGCACGCCGGCCGCGCGAACTGCCCGGCGACCCGCGCCGCATCCAGCGCCGCGGCGGCATCGATGAAGCGGCGCTGGTCGGGCGAGGGAATTTTCAGGAACCAGCGCTCCTCCCCGATCTCCACCCGCCAGCCATCGTGATCG
>CAXTDA010000650.1:0-2063 GCA_964242935.1 uncultured Burkholderiaceae bacterium
GGCGCCGCGTAGTCGACGCCGGTGTGCTGGCGCCAGACGTTCGCGATCGGGTGCAGCCGTCCGCCGAAGCCGGAACTGATGCGTGTGAATTCGAGCGGCGTGCGAAGGAATGCGCGCCGCAGGCTCCGGCCGTCGAATCCGTAGTAGTGACCGGCGATCGCGACGTCGGACGTCGTCGGGCCGCCGTACCAGAGCGCCGAATGCGATTTGCCGCCGTTGACGAACTCGATCGCGAGGATGCGTCCGGCACGGACGAATTCGCCGCCCTGGTAGTAGCTCTCGTAGACGAGCCGGAAGCGGTCGCCGCGGCGCAGGTCGCGGTAGAAGTCGATGTCGCCCGAGAAGATCTCGCCGATCTGCGACGCGATGCCGTCGGGCAGGCCGGCTTCGTCGGTCGCGGCGAACAGCGTCGAGCGGATCTCGCCGGAGCGCAGTTCGACGCGACGTTCGTTCTGCGCCGTCACGTCGCGGGCGACCAGCGCGTCGCCGGCGCGTTCGATCAGCAGCGCGCGTGCGGCGCTCGCATCCTTGCCGTCGGCGGGGCCGTAGGCATAGCTGAGCGACCGCAGGATCCCGTCGTCGTCGGTCCGTGCCTGGACCAGGCGACCCGGTTTCAGCTGCTGCAGCGTCCTCGTCGACGGCGACGTCCGCAGGAACCGCTCCGCGTCCGCGTCGGCGACGCCGAGACGGGTCAGCAACGCGCCGAGCGTGTCGCCGCGGCGGATGCGTTCCTCGCGGACGAACACGTCGTCGCGGCTCGCCAGCGCCTCGAGCTGGGTCGAGGTATCCGGGGCGGCGAGGGACTGCGAGATCTGTCGGCTGTACGGAATCGGCAGGTCGTCGGCGACCGCGAACGCCGCGACGGCGCCGCCGAGCGACACGACGGCCGCCGCCGCGAGGAACGCGTGGCGATGACGCGTGAACGTCGACGGGCGGTCGGACGAAGCCGGATCGGGCCGGAAAGACGACGGAATTGCGAAAGGGACGTGCTGGGAAGGCGGTGCGGGGTCGGGCGGTGTCGCGTCTGCCATCGGGTCGGGGGCGAAATCGATCGATTCCACTCGGTATCGGTTGCGGCTCGGATGCCGACGAATTGAGTGTTTCGCTGATAGCGCAACACTCGAGCGAGTTGGGAGTGCAGAGCGACGCAGTCTAGCACGCGAATGCGGCGCGACAAGCCCTGCCCGTCGGACGTGACCGCGTGATGACCACGCGCCCGGGCAAGAGCGACCGTGCGGGCACGCTAGAATCGCGCTCCCTTCCGATCCCACCGGCTGCCCGTGTCCGCGCGCGTTCCCTCGTCCCCGAAGGCCATCCGGCGTGTCGCGTCCGACGCGAGTCCGTCCGAGGCGCTGGCGATCGCGCGCCGCGGCGTCGACGAGCTGATCGTCGAAGCCGAATTCGCGGCCAGGCTCGAGCGATCGGCCGCGACCGGCGTGCCGTTGCGGATCAAGTTCGGCCTGGATCCGACCGCGCCCGACCTGCATCTGGGCCACACCGTCGTGCTGAACAAGATGCGGCAGTTCCAGGACCTCGGCCACACGGTGATCTTCCTGATCGGCGACTTCACGTCGATGATCGGCGACCCGTCGGGGCGGAACGCGACGCGGCCCCCGCTGACGCGCGCTCAGATCGACGAGAACGCGCGCACGTACTTCGCGCAAGCCGGGCTGGTGCTCGACGCCGGGCGCACCGAGATCCGCTACAACAGCGAGTGGAGCGATCCGCTCGGCGCCCGCGGGATGATCGAGCTGTCGGCGCGCTACACGGTCGCCCGGATCCTCGAACGCGAGGACTTCGCGAAGCGGCTGAAGAGCAACACACCGATCTCCGTTCACGAGCTGCTGTATCCGCTGATGCAGGGCTACGACTCGGTCGCGCTCCGAAGCGATCTCGAACTCGGCGGCACCGACCAGAAGTTCAACCTGCTGGTCGGACGCGAGCTGCAGCGCGACTACGGGCAGGAGCCGCAATGCATCCTGACGATGCCGTTGCTGGAGGGGCTCGACGGCGTCGAGAAGATGTCGAAGTCGAAGGGCAACTACGTCGCGATCACCGACCCG
>CAXTDA010000651.1:0-2061 GCA_964242935.1 uncultured Burkholderiaceae bacterium
CCGCCCGCCCCGGCGGCGGATGTCAGCGCGACGTACACCGGCAAGGTGCGCGCCTACCTGAACTCGATCAAGCGCTACCCGACCGGTCGCGAGGCGAGCATCCAGCGTCCGGAAGGCAAGGTGCGCATCTGGTTCACGTTGCGCCGCGACGGGTCGCTGGTCGACGCCGGCGTCGAGGACTCGTCGAACTCGATCCTGCTCGACAACGCGGGGCTGGCGACGGTCCGACGCGGGTCGCTGCCGCCCTTCGAAGGCGCCTTCGGCAGCGACGAGACGCACCGCTTCACGGTCGACCTCGAGTTCAAGCCGTCCTGATCACGTCCTCCCTCCCATCCCTCGTCCTTCGCCACGGAGCACTTCCATGAAGTTCCAACTCACCCCACTCTCGCTGCTCGTGTCCGGCCTGTTCATCGCGGCCGGCGCCCACGCGCAGTCGACCACGGACGTCGGCACCATCCAGGTCCAGGGCGCGCCCGGCGGCACCGACACCGGCCAGATCACGCAGGAAGATTCGCCGAAGGCCCGCAGCTCCGTCACGCGGAAGGCGATCGAGACCCAGAACCCGGTCAACAACCCGTACCAGGTGATCAACCTGCTGCCGGGCGTCTCGCAGTTCAGCCAGGACGGCACGGGCCTCTTCGGCGGCGGCCTCCGGATTCGCGGCTTCAACAGCGACCAGCTCGGCTTCACGATCAACGGCGCGCCGGTCAACGACTCGGGCAACTTCGCGGTCTTCCCGCAGGAATACACCGACAGCGACAACCTCTGCGAGGTCTTCGTGACGCAGGGGTCGACCGACATCAACGCCCCGCACGTCGGCTCGACCGGCGGCAACGTCGGCCTGGTGTCGTGTCGCCCGCTCGATGTGTTCACGCCGCACATCACGCAGACGTTCGGCCAGAACGCGCTGGCGAAGACGTTCGTCAAGCTCGACTCGGGGAAGGTGCTCGACGGCCGCCTGAAGAGCTACATCGCGGTATCCCATGCGGAGACCGAGAAGTTCAAGGGCCCGGGCGACGCGTTCCGCGACCACGTCGAGGCGGCCGCCGACGTGGACCTCGGCGGCGGCAACAACATCACCGGCAGCTTCCTGTGGAACCGGGCGGTCAACAACAACTTCCGCGCGGTCACCAAGGCGCAGATCGACCAGCAGGGCTACTACTACGACTTCGGCAGCCGCGCGCCGATCCACCAGGTCACGCCGGGCGTCGCCGACAACGACACCACCTACGCGCCGAACGCCAACATCTATACCGGCCAGACCAACCGCTACTACGGCTTCAACCTGAACCCGTTCCGCAACTACGTCGCGACGATGAACGCGCACTTCAACCTCGCGCCGGCGTTGACGCTCGATGTCAGCCCGTACATGTGGTACGGCTACGGCACCGGCGGTAACCAGTTGCAGACCATGGTCGAGACCGTCGGCGGCACGCGCCTCGGCGGCGGCGGCCGCGACTACAACGGCGACGGCGACCGCCTCGACACCGTGGGCGCCTACGAGGGCAGCGTCACGAAGACGTACCGTCCCGGCGTGCAGGCCAACCTCAGCTACGACATCGCCGGCAACCACATCGTGCTCGGCGGCTGGGTCGAGAAGGCACGACATCAGCAGACCGCCCCGTACGTCGCGATCAGCAACAACGGGACGGCCGACGACATCTGGCTGCAGAACCACGACCAGTACCTGCTGAACGCCGACGGCTCGGCCGCGCAGTTCCGCGACTGGTACACGATCAGCCGGGTCCGTTCCGTGAACCTGTCGGACACGCTCAGCCTCTTCAACGACAAGCTGACGCTCGTCGCCGGCGGCCGCTATCAGGTCCTCGGCCGCCAGTTCACGAACTCGCCGAACCAGGGCACGACGCCGACCGGCCTCGGACAGACCGGAAGCGGCGCGGCGCCGTACGTGATCCAGAAGGACTACAAGTCGTTCCTGCCGAACGTGGGCGTCAAGTACCAGCTGACCGACGCGCAGTCGGTGTTCTTCAACGCCGCGCGGAACCTGAAGGACCCGCCCAACTTCGCGTACTCGAACCTGGCGGTGAGCAACGTCTCGCC
>CAXTDA010000652.1:0-2059 GCA_964242935.1 uncultured Burkholderiaceae bacterium
CCTGACCCCTCCCCCGGAGGGGAGGGACCCTCTCAGGCGATCATCACCGGCTGCTTGTCCGCGACCGCGGCCTGTTCCGCGTTCATCGACTTCAGCACGCGCCGGTATTCGGACGGCATGACGCGCACGAAGCGGGCGCAGGTCTCGTCCCACTTCGCCAGGATCTCGCGCGCGCGGAACGAACCCGTGTAGCGGAAGTGCTTCTCGACGAGGTCGCGGAGCAGGTCTTCGTCGACCTTGCCTTGATGGCGGGCGATGTCCGCCGCCGCGTCGCCGCGTCGCTCGATCTTCTCGAGGTCGACCATCGACGTGTTGCAGCGCTTCGCGAAGTCGCCTTCGGTGTCGAGCACGTACGCGACGCCGCCCGACATCCCGGCCGCGAAGTTGCGGCCGGTGCGGCCGAGAACGACGACGGTACCGCCGGTCATGTACTCGCAGCCGTGGTCGCCGACGCCCTCGACGACCGCGGTGCCGCCCGAGTTGCGGACCGCGAAGCGTTCGCCCGCGACGCCGTTGAAGTAGGCCTCGCCGGCGATCGCGCCGTACAGCACCGTATTGCCGGCGATGATGTGGTCGGGTCCGAAGCCGCGGAAGTCGTTCGGCGAGCGGACGATGATGCGGCCGCCCGACAGCCCCTTGCCGACGTAGTCGTTCGCATCGCCGACCAGGTCGAGCGTGATGCCGTGCGCGAGGAACGCACCGAAGCTCTGGCCGGCGACCCCGTTGCACTGCACGTGGATCGTCCCGTCGGGCAATCCCGCGTGACCGTAGCGGCGCGCGACCTCGCCGGACAGCATCGTGCCGATGGTGCGGTTGACGTTCCGGACCGGCGTGATGAACGACACGCTCTCGCCGCGTTCGAGCGCCGGCTCGGCGCGCTTGATCAGCTTTCGGTCGAGCGCCTTGTCGAGGCCGTGGTCCTGCGCCTCGACGCGACGCCGTGCGACGTCGGGCGGCATCGCCGGCTGATGGAACACGCGCGAGAAGTCGAGCTTCCGCGCCTTCCAGTGCTCGATGCTCTTCTTCATGTCGAGCAGGTCGGTCCGGCCGATCATCTCGTCGAACGTGCGGATCCCGAGCTGCGCCATGATCTCGCGCGCTTCCTCCGCGACGAAGAAGAAGAAGTTGACGACGTGCTCGGGCTTGCCGGCGAACTTGGCCCGCAGCACCGGGTCCTGCGTCGCGACGCCGACCGGGCAGGTGTTGAGGTGGCACTTCCGCATCATGATGCAGCCTTCGGCGACCAGCGGCGCGGTCGCGAAGCCGAACTCGTCGGCACCGAGCATCGCGCCGATGACGACGTCGCGGCCGGTCTTCATCTGGCCGTCGACCTGCACCGTGATGCGGCCGCGCAGGCGATTCAGCACCAGCGTCTGCTGCGTCTCGGAGAGACCCAGCTCCCACGGCGTGCCGGCATGCTTGATCGAGGACACCGGCGACGCGCCGGTGCCGCCGTCGTGGCCCGCGATCGTCACGTGGTCGGCCTTCGCCTTCGCGACGCCGGCCGCGACCGTGCCGACGCCGACCTCGGAGACGAGCTTCACCGAGATCGACGCGCGCGAGTTCGCGTTCTTCAGGTCGTGGATCAGCTGCGCGAGGTCCTCGATCGAATAGATGTCGTGATGCGGCGGCGGCGAGATGAGACCCACGCCCGGCACCGAGAAGCGCAGCTTCGCGATGTACTCGCTGACCTTGTGGCCCGGTAGCTGCCCCCCTTCCCCGGGCTTCGCACCCTGCGCCATCTTGATCTGGATCTGGTCGGCCGACGTCAAGTACGCCGCGGTCACCCCGAAGCGGCCCGACGCGACCTGCTTGATCTTCGAGCGGAGCGAGTCGCCCGCCTGCAGCGGCACGTCCGCGACGATGGTGTCGGGTCCGAGCAGCGACGCGAGCGTCGCACCGGCCTTGACGGGAATGCCCTTCAGCTCGTTCTCGTAGCGCGCCGGATCCTCGCCGCCCTCGCCGGTGTTCGACTTGCCGCCGATGCGGTTCATCGCGACGGCCAGCGTCGCGTGCGCCTCGGTCGAGATCGACCCGAGCGACATCGCGCCGGTCGCGA
>CAXTDA010000653.1:0-2056 GCA_964242935.1 uncultured Burkholderiaceae bacterium
GCAGCGGTGTCCTGCGCGACCGCGTGCGATGCGGGGCGGTCGACCGCAGGCGCCCAGCCGGACGGCTCGCGCGGTGCTTCGGGGCGGGTCTCGGCCAACGCGTCGGTGACGGCATGGAACACGAACTGGTGGATGCCGCGCGACTCGCGGAAGCGCACCTCGATCTTCGACGGATGCACGTTGACGTCGACCAGCGCCGGATCGAGTTCGAGCGCGAGCACGTAGGCCGGATGACGATCGCCGTGCAGGACGTCGCGATAGGCCGATCGCACGGCGTGGTTCAGGACGCGATCGCGGACGTAGCGGCCGTTGACGTAGAAGTACTGGGCCGACGCCGACGCGCGGCTCGCCGTCGGCAGGCCCGCATAGCCGCTCATCACGAGGTCGCCGCCGTGCCACGCGAGCGGTCGATGCGCCGACGCGAAGTCGTCGCCGAGGAGCTGCATCACGCGTTCGGCCGGCAAAGCGGCGTTCAGGTGCTCGACGACGCGGCCGTTGTGCGACAGCGTGAACGCGACGTCCGGTCGCCCGAGCGCGACGCGGCGGAACGCCTCGACGCAGTGGCCGAGCTCGGTCTGCTCGGACTTCAGGAACTTCCGCCGTGCCGGGGTCGCGTGATAGAGGTCCGCGACCTCGATCGACGTGCCGATGCCGCCCGCGGCCGGTAGCACGCGATGGGAGGAGACGTCGCGGGGCACGCTGCCCGCCGCTTCGTCCGGTGCGAGCCGCACCGCGTGCGCCGCGTCGCGCGTCCGCGTCGTCAGCGTCACGCGTGCGACCGACGCGATGGACGCCAGCGCCTCGCCACGAAAACCCAGCGACGCCACGCGCTCGAGGTCGTCCAGGCTCGCGATCTTGGACGTCGCGTGCCGCGTCAGGGCCAGCGCGATCTCGTCGGCCGGAATGCCGCAGCCGTCGTCGGCGACGACGATGCGCCGCATGCCGCCGCCGTCGAGCTTCACGTCGATGCGGGTCGCGCCCGCGTCGATCGCGTTCTCCAGCAGTTCCTTGACGACGGACGCCGGCCGCTCGACGACCTCGCCGGCGGCGATCTGGCTGACGAGCCCGTCCGGCAGCGCCCGGATCGGCCGACGCGGGGGCTCCGTGCGCGAATCGACGGCATGGGGAAAGGCGGCGGCGTTCATGCGGAGGGCGACGTGATGCGGACCGTGGGAAGTATAGGCGCCGGCCCTATGCCATCATTCGGCCCGCCCGCGATCACTCACGGAATTCGCTTGGATATCGTCCTCTACCTCGTCAACTTCGTCCTGCATCTCGACGTCCACCTCGCCGAGCTCGTCGCGCAGTACGGGACGCTGATCTACGCGATCCTGTTCCTGATCGTGTTCTGCGAGACCGGGCTCGTCGTGACGCCGTTCCTGCCCGGCGACTCGTTGTTGTTCGCGGCCGGCGCGCTGGCCGCGGTCGGCAGCATGGACCCGTGGCTGCTCGGCATCGTGCTGATCGCGGCGGCGATCCTCGGCAACACGTCGAACTACTGG
Source organism: uncultured Burkholderiaceae bacterium (assembly GCA_964242935.1). GTDB lineage: Bacteria > Pseudomonadota > Gammaproteobacteria > Burkholderiales > Burkholderiaceae_D > CAHJXF01. Next base: position 1,503 of record CAXTDA010000653.1, read on the forward strand.
ATCGGCCGCTACGTCGGCCCGCGCGTGTTCCAGTGGGAGAACTCGCGGTGGTTCAACCGCCGAGCGCTCGACCAGGCCCACGCGTTCTACGAGAAGTACGGCCCGGCCGCGCTGACGATCGCGCGCTTCATGCCGCTGGTGCGGACCTTCGCGCCGTTCGTGGCCGGCGTCGCCGCGATGTCGCACGCGACGTTCCAGTTCTGGAGCGTCCTCGGTGGCGTGCTGTGGGTCGTCAGCTTCGTCGCGCTCGGCTACTTCTTCGGCAACATCCCGGTCATCAAGGCGAATCTCGCGTTCGTGATGCTCGGCGTCGTCGTGATCTCGCTGCTGCCGCTGGTGTGGGCCGCGGTCGCGAAGAAGCGGACCGGCGGCGTCGCACGCTGAGCATGGAACGGAATCCCGACGGCCCTGTCGCGCCGGAACCGCCGTGGTCGCTCGACACGCTGGCCGAGCGGCTGGCGTCGGCACGTCGCGGCGGCGAACGGCCGACCGCCGAGCGCGTGCAGTCCGCGGTTTCGACGGCCGAAGCGGCCTATCGGGTGCAGCGCCGGGTC
>CAXTDA010000654.1:0-2049 GCA_964242935.1 uncultured Burkholderiaceae bacterium
ACCGACGCCACCCCGCCCCGTCCCGAAGACCCGGCCCACGCCGCCGCAGCCGCGGTCGCAGATCGCGGTCCCGAGCGGGCGGACGCCGCCGTTCGTGATCCCGCCGCCGGTCGCGCCGCAGCCGCCGACGCCCGAAACCGTGCAGACGCCGCGTCCGATCACCCCGACCACCGAGGACTTTTCCGAGGTCCTCGCCGCACGACAGCGTGCCCGTCGCGCCGAGAACGGCGGCGCGCCCGACGAGGTGCTCGAGAGCGACGACCAGCGCGCGAACCGCATCGCGAAGGCCAACATCGCCGCCCAGCAGCGCTCGGCGAGTCCCGGCCAGGACCAGAGCGAGGCCGGCGGCATCTTCGACCTGAAGCGCACCGGCCTCAACGACGCGGAGTTCGTCTTCAACGGCTGGAACCGCGACTTCCGCCGGAAGGTCGGTCGCACCTACGAGGTCAAGAAGGGCAACAACCCGAGCATCCAGCTCGCGGTGGTCCGCCAGATGATCGAGATCATCCGCGAGCAGCGACCCGGCGACTTCGAGTGGTACTCGTATCGCCGCCAGGGCCGCGTGATCGTGATGTCGGCGCGACCGAAGGACCAGGCGGAACTCGAGGCCTTTCTGATGGACGAGTTCTACGGCGATCCGACGCCGCGGGCGTCGCCCAAACCGTATCGGCCTTAGCGTTCAGGTCGGTGGACCGTCCGGGCCGGGACCCCGGCGTGTCCACCCACACTCACGCGACGCTCGGGCGTGAGATCGCGTAGGAGGCGCCGGTCCTGTCGACTCTTCGTGGTGTTCGATTGATGAACGAAAGCGGATGATGAACCGGTCTCGCGACGACGTTCCCCGCCTCGCCCGTCTCGATGCCCAGACCCTCGCCTTCCTCGTCCTGCCGCCGCTGTTGTGGGCCGGCAATGCCATCGTCGGCCGCTTCGCCGCCGGACTGATCGCACCGATGGCGCTCAATGCGACGCGTTGGGTGCTGGCGGGCCTGCTGCTCGCGCCGTTCGTCTGGCGCGACCTGCGTCCGCACGCCGACGTGCTGCGCCGCGAGTGGCTGCTGACAGCCGGGCTGGGCATCTGCGGCATCGGCACCTACAACGCGCTGCAGTACCTCGCATTGACGACGTCGACGCCGAACAACGTCACGCTGATCGCGGCGTCGACACCGATCTTCGCGCTCGCGCTCGGGGCGATGTTCTTCGGCGAACGCCTGGACGGTCGCCGGATGCTCGGCGCGGTGTCGTCGATCGTCGGCGTGGTGATCGTCCTGACGCACGGCGAGTTCGCGCGGTTGCTGACGTTGGCCTTCGTTCCCGGCGACCTCTTCATGCTCGTCGCGGCGGCGCTGTGGAGCGTCTATACGTGGGTGTTGCGCGTGCGACGACCGCCGTTGCCGGCGATGGTGCTGCTGTTCGCCCAGATCGTGCTCGGCTCGATCTTCTGCATTGCGTGCGCGCTGGTCGAAGGCCTGCTGATCGGCACGCCGTCGCACTTCGACGCGCCGCGGGTCTGGTGGATCCTCGCCTACGTGGCGGTCCTGCCGTCGCTCGCCGGCTATCTGATGTGGGACCGTGGGGTCGCGCGCGTCGGCGCGGCGCTGCCGATCTTCTTCGCGAACCTGACGCCCGTGTTCGCGGCGGTGCTGTCGGCGCTGTTGCTGGCCGAGCGGCCGCAGGGTTATCACGTCGTCGGCCTGATCCTCATCCTGCTCGGCATCGTGCTCGCCCGTCGACGTGCGTAGCGCGACGCCGAACCTAATCGGCGGCGATCAGCTTTCGCAGCGTGTTCTTCAGCGACGCCGCCTCGTCCTGATCCAGGCGCGCGACGACCGCTCGCTCGTGCCGCTTCGAGCGTGCGAGCAGCGGGCCGAGCGCGGCGCGGCCGGCGGGCGTGATGCGCACCATCGACTGCCGGCGATCGATCTCGCCGGCGCTGCGGGCCACCCGGCCGTCGCCGGCCATTAGCTTGACCAGCATCGCGACCCTCGACAGCTAGGCGAGCGCGATCGACGCGAGCACGCCGCCCCAGTGCGCGCGGCCCTCGGCGAGCGG
>CAXTDA010000655.1:0-2033 GCA_964242935.1 uncultured Burkholderiaceae bacterium
GGCGCGAAGGACGCGGTCGCATCGGTCGACGTCGCGAAGCCCGCGACGCCGCAGCCGGCCGCGGTCGACACCGCCGGACAGGCGGAACTCGCGCGCACCGCCGAACGGATGCGGCGCATGCAGCGGCTCGCGGCCGCGATGGACCGCCAGCTGCAGACGCTGGTCAGCGACGGCCAGGTGAACGTCACGCGCGGGGCCCGCGGCATCGCGATCGAGATCAACGCGGCGGTCCTGTTCGACCCGGCGCACGCGGATCTGAAACCGGCTTCGTTCGATGCGCTGCGCTCGGTCGCCGGCATCCTTTCGGGCCTCGGCGAACCGTTGCAGATCGAGGGGCACAGCGACGACCTGCCGATCGCGAGCCGCGAGTTCCGCTCGAACTGGGAGTTGTCGGCGGCCCGGGCGGCCTCGGTCGGGCGCTTCCTGATCGACCAGGGCATCGCGCCCGGCCGGATCGGCATCGCCGGTTACGCCGAATTCCGCCCGCTGGTCGGGAATGTCGACGCGGCGAGCCGGGCACGCAACCGGCGCGTCACGCTGGTCGTGCTGTCGGCCGACGACACGCGGGCACAGGAAGGATCGGACCGAAGCGAAACGCCCGCGGCCGACGCCGGTCGGTGACGAGCGGCGGCGCGGACGTCGTGCGCGCCGTTCTCAGGCCTTGCGGGTCAGCAGCTGGCTGGCGCTGGCGAGTACCCGGTCCGCGATCGCTTCGGGATCGACCTTGAACTGGCCCGAGCTGATGGCCGCCTTGATCGCCTCGACGCGCTTCGCGTCGAACGGCGCTTCCACGTTGCGCACGCCCGCCGCCAGCAGCGAGCGCGACGCCTCGCTGATGTTCACGCTGCCGACCGCCGGCGTGGCGTTCGTCGACTTCGTGGGCGACACGGCGCCGGACTGCTTGACCGGCGCGACGGTGTCGGAATACAGCGCACGGGTCACATCGGGTTGGATCTTCATCGTTCGTTTCGTCCTGTGGTCGCCTCGCGGCCGGATGCGTCGGCGCGACGTCGTCGTCTCGCCGAAGCCGTAATTTCGCACAGAGGGTCTATCGGCAGCCTGTTCGTCAACTTGAGCAGCCGTGCAACCTGCTATCGCGGCCGGTCCGACAGCCCGACGAGCCGGTCGGGTGCGATTCCGGCCGGTTCGATCTGCTAGGCTTCACGCCGCCCGCCACCCCGCCAGTACGCCATGCAAAGCGACATCGAGATTGCGCAAGCCGCCTGCCTGCAACCGATCGTCCGCCTCGCCGGGACTCGACTCGGCATCCCCGAGGAGGCGCTCGAACCGTACGGCCGCTACAAGGCGAAGATCTCGCTCGCGCACATCGCGAGTCTGGCCGACCGGCCCGACGGCAAGCTGATCCTCGTCAGCGGCATCAGCCCGACCCCGGCGGGCGAAGGCAAGACGACGACGTCGGTCGGCCTCGTCGACGGGCTCAACCGCATCGGGCGCGACGCGATCGTGTGCCTGCGCGAACCGTCGCTCGGGCCGGTGTTCGGGATGAAGGGCGGGGCCGCCGGCGGCGGTCGGGCGCAGGTCGTGCCGATGGAGGACATCAACCTCCACTTCACCGGCGACTTCAACGCGATCGAGAAGGCGCACAACCTGCTCGCGGCGCTGATCGACAACCACATCCATCACGGCAATGCGCTCGGCATCGACGTCCGGCGCGTGACGTGGAAGCGCGTGATGGACATGAACGACCGCGCGCTGCGACAGATCACGGTCGGCCTCGGCGGCCCGGGCAACGGCTACCCGCGCGAAGACGGCTTCGACATCGTCGTCGCGTCCGAGGTCATGGCGATCCTCTGCCTCGCCGACGACCTGCAGGATCTCAAGGACCGCATCGGCCGCATCGTCATCGGCCACACGCGCGACGGGAAGCCGGTCACCGCGCGCCAGCTGCAGGCGCAAGGCGCGATGACGGTGCTGCTCCGCGACGCGATCAAGCCGAATCTCGTGCAGACGCTCGAGAACAACCCGGCGATCCTGCACGGCGGCCCGTTCGCCAACATCGCGCACGGCTGCAA
>CAXTDA010000656.1:0-2015 GCA_964242935.1 uncultured Burkholderiaceae bacterium
GCTGGCGCTCACGCCCGGCGAGTCGGCCATGGGCTATCGGCTGCCGCTCGACGCGCTGCCGTGGGTCGATCCGAAGGAGTACCCGTACCTGATCCCGCGCGACCCGTCGGAGCTACGCGGCCCGCTCGCGTCGCTCGGCGCGTTGAAGGCCCGGCTGGTCCAGGCGCCTTCGCCGGTCGCGGGCGCGGCCGAGCTGGTCGCGGCGAAGGAGCCGATCGATCCGGGACAGGTCGAGATCGGCAAGTCGGCGTCGTGGGTCGTCCGCACCGCGCTCTGCGTCGAGCTCCGCGGCGGCCGCCTGCGCGTGTTCATGCCGCCGGTCGCCGACGTCGAGCGCTATCTCGAGCTGCTGGCCGGCATCGAGGTCGGCGCCCGCGCGCTCGGCCTGTCGATCGTCCTCGAAGGCTACCTGCCGCCGCGCGACCCGCGCGTCAAGATGCTGCAGGTCACGCCCGACCCCGGCGTCATCGAGGTCAACATCCATCCGGCGTCGAGCTGGAAGGAGTTGGTCGACCATACCGAGTTCCTGTACCAGACCGCGCACGAGACGCGCCTGTCGACCGAGAAGTTCATGGTCGACGGCAAGCACATGGGCACCGGCGGCGGCAACCACTTCGTGATGGGCGGCGCGACGCCGGCCGACAGCCCGTTCCTCCGCAACCCGCGGCTGCTGACGAGCCTGGTCGGCTACTGGCAGAACCACCCGTCGCTGTCGTACCTGTTCTCGGGCATGTTCATCGGCCCGACCAGCCAGGCGCCGCGCGTCGACGAGGCGCGGGACGACCAGCTCTACGAGCTCGAGATCGCGTTCGGCGAAGTGCAGCGCCAGGTCGCGGCGCGTCAGGGCGACGGCAGCGGCGTCGACCACATCGCCGACCGCGCCGAGGTCATGGTGCCCGGCCGCGAGGAGCCGTATGCGACGCCGTGGATGGTCGACCGGGCGCTCCGCAACATCCTCGCCGACGTCACCGGCAACACGCACCGCTCCGAGTTCTGCATCGACAAGCTCTATTCGCCGGAAGGGCCGACCGGCCGGCTCGGCCTCCTCGAGCTCCGCGCATTCGAGATGCCGCCGCACGCGCAGATGAGCCTCGCGCAGCAGCTGCTGCTCCGGGCGATGGTCGCGCGCTTCTGGAAGGAACCGTACGGCGCGCCGCTGATGCGCTGGGGCACCGGCCTGCACGACCGCTTCATGCTGTCGAGCTTCGTCCGCGCCGACTTCGCGAACGTGATGGCCGACCTCGTCGAGGCGGGCTTCCCGTTCGAGGCGTCGTGGTTCGATCCGCACTTCGAGTTCCGCTTCCCGCTCGCCGGGGAGTTCAGCACGGCCGGCGTGCACATGACGCTGCGCACCGCGCTCGAGCCGTGGCACGTGCTCGCCGAGCAGACCGCCAACGGGGCCACGGCGCGTTACGTCGACTCGTCGGTCGAGCGGATGGAGGTCATCGTCGCCGGGCTCACCGACCCGCGCCTCGCGATCGCGGTCAACGGCCGTGCGCTGCCGCTGACGCCCACCGCGCGAAGCGGCGAGTTCGTCGCGGGCGTGCGCTTTCGCGCGTGGTCGCCGCCGTCGGCGCTCCATCCGACGCTCGGTGTCGATGCGCCGCTGGTGTTCGACATCGTCGACACGACGAGCGAGAAGTCGGTCGGCGGGTGCCGCTATCACGTCGCGCATCCGGGCGGCCGCAACTACGACACGTTCCCGATCAACGCGTACGAGGCCGAGAGCCGCCGGCTCGCGCGCTTCTTCAAGATCGGTCACACGCCCGGACACTTCGCGATCCGCGCGACGACGCCGAGCCCGGAGTACCCGGTCACGCTGGACCTGCGTCGGCGCTAGCCGGCAAGCCGTGCCGCAATCGCTCTTCCAGTCGGAGCCCGCCCCCGACGCCGCCGCGCTCGCGGACCGGCTCGCGCTGCCGCGACGCGCCGGCCATTACGACGAGTTGCGCGACGAAGAGGGCCCCGTGCGGCCGTCGTGGCGCCGCTTCTTCGAGCTGCTCGGCGCGCCGCAG
>CAXTDA010000657.1:0-894 GCA_964242935.1 uncultured Burkholderiaceae bacterium
GGCAGCTCGGCACGATGCAGGTCGACTACAACACGGCCGAGCGGCTCGGCGGCGTGACCGTCACCGGGCGCCAGGCCGAGCCGCCGCCGTCGGTCGAGGAGGTCCTGCAACGTGCGCTCGCGCCGGCCCCGACGTCGCCGAACGGCACCGTGTCGCACTACGGCGCGGACGGCGTGCGCTACGACTGCATCGCGAAGTGCATCGGTCCGTTCTGTTGCGCGACGGTCCGCAGCCTGCCGAACCCGGCCCGCGACGCGTTCTCGATCGGACGCTGATGACACGGGTCGCGTGAAGCCCGAGGCGAGCGGGCATGTCGCCGGCGCGACGCGCTTCGGCGTGATCGGCCATCCGATCGCGCACAGCCGGTCGCCGGAGATCCATGCGGCGTTCGCGGCGGCCGCCGGCATCGCGCTCGAGTTCCGCCGGATCGAGTCGCCGCTCGACGGCTTCGTCGCGACGGTCCGGCGCTTCTTCGAAGACGACGGCCGCGGCCTCAGCGTCACGGTGCCGTTCAAGCTCGAGGCGCATGCGCTCTGCGGGGCGCGGCTCAGCGAGCGGGCGCGCGCGGCCGGCGCGGTGAACTGCATCGGCCGAGACGCCGACGGCCTCTTCGGCGACAACACCGACGGCATCGGACTGGTCCGCGACCTCGATCGCCTCCTCGCCGGCGATCGCCCGCTCGCCGGTGCGCGCCTGCTGCTGCTCGGCGCGGGGGGCGCCGCGCGCGGCGTCGTCGGTCCGCTGCTCGCGACGGCGCCGGACGCGCTCGTCGTCGTCAACCGCGACGTCGGAAAGGCGACGCCGCTGGCCGCGAGCTGCGCTTCGCCGCTGGTGTCGGCGCGCGCCTTCGAGGCGGTGGCCAACGAGACCTTCGACGTCGTCGTCAACGCGACC
>CAXTDA010000657.1:933-2008 GCA_964242935.1 uncultured Burkholderiaceae bacterium
AGCACGTCCGCGATCATGTCGCCGGCCTGCGCGATGGCGTCGCCGGCGGCGCGCCCCGCGGGAGGGGCGCGCCCGCGACCTCGGGCGCGCTCGGCATGCTGGTCGAACAGGCCGCCGAGCAGTTCGCGATCTGGCACGGCGTCCACCCGCGGACGCCCCCGGTCCTCGCTGCGGTGCGCGCCGCGCTCGGCACGCCGCCGTCGGCATGACGACCGTGCTCCGCTGGATCGTCCGGCTCGGCGCCGTCGCGCTCGGCATGGTGCTGCTGCTGCAGCTCTGGTACTTCGCGTGCATCGGCTGGTACCGCTTCCACGACCCGTCGTCCACCGCGTTCATGCGGAGCCACATGGCGCTCGTGCGCGAGAAGGACCCGAGCGCGCGGATGGAACAGCGATGGGTGCCGTACGCGCAGATCTCGGACCACCTGAAGCGCGCCGTGATCACCGCCGAGGACGGCCGCTTCGTCGAACACGACGGCGTCGACTGGGACGCGATCTCGAAGGCCTACGAGAACAACCAGCGGATCGAGCAGAGGATGGAAGCAGCGGACGGCAAGGGCCGGACGTCGAAGGCCCGCATGAAGGGCGGCTCGACGATCACGCAGCAGCTCGCGAAGAACCTCTTCCTGTCGGGCGACCGCAGCTACCTGCGGAAGGGACAGGAGCTCGTCATCGCGTACATGCTCGAGTTCTGGCTGAGCAAGCGGCGCATCCTCGAGATCTACCTCAACGTGATCGAGTGGGGCAACGGCATCTTCGGCGCCGAGGCCGCCGCGCGGCACTACTTCGGCGTTCCCGCGTCGCAGCTCGGACCGTCGCAGGCCGCGCAGCTCGCGGTGATGCTGCCGAACCCCCGCGGATACGACACGCGCGACCGGGGTCGTGGTTCGCGGTATCTCGCGAAGCGGAGCGCGGTGATCGCCCGGTGGATGGGCGATGCGGAGTTGCCGTGATCGACGTGCGCTCCCTCCCCCGCCGGGTGAGGGCCGGGGCGGGGGCCCGCCGTCAGGCGGGTGACTGTCGCGAGCGTCGCGCGCCCCCCCCCCCCCCCCCCCGGGGGGGGGGGCCACCCGGGG
>CAXTDA010000658.1:0-2006 GCA_964242935.1 uncultured Burkholderiaceae bacterium
TGTCGGGGCCCGCGGCATCGGTGCTGAGCGACCCCGCGAGCCGCGGGATCGCGCCCAGCATCCGCGCGATCTCGACGCCGAGGTCGCGGAGCGCCGGTCCGCGGTCGCTCGCGTCCACATGGACGCTCATCGCGCGGAGCCGCCGCAGGAAGGCCTCGTGCTCGAACGGCACGTGGACCACGCCGGCCTCGGCGCCGTCGCAGATGCCGAGATAGGGCGTGAGCGGCGACAGCAGCTGATTGTGCGAAGGGCCGGTCCGCAGCAGTTCGACCTTCACCGTGCGGATCTGGATCTGGCTGCTCATGGTCGCCCTTCGTGGTCGAGGCAATCGGGTCACGGCGCAGGGTGCCGACGTTGCGCGGCCGGGCAGCCTAGCAGCATGGACGGGGGGACGATAGGGGTCGCATTCGCTGCGAGGCGGAAGCGGGAAGTGCCCGCATCTCCTTTTCTCGGGGGGTGCGTCAGGACCGACCGGTCACCCCCGACCGGTACAGTGCCTCCACTCGCGCACGCGCCCACGGCGTGCGCCGCAGGAACTTGAGACTCGACGCGATGGACGGATCGATCAGGAAGCAGCGGACCGGGATGCGCTCGCCGAGGCCCGGCCAGCCGTACCGCGCGACGAGCGCGACGACGATCGCTTCGAGCGTAACCCCGTGCAGCGGATCGCGCGCCGCGCCGGCGGACGGAGTGGATGTCGACATGCAGCGATTGTCGCGCGTCCCCCGATGATGACCGGCCGAACGTCTCCGTCGGTCGCCGTCTTCGCGGTCGCGGTGCTCGGCATCGCCCTGTTCTCGGTGATGGACGCGATGATGAAAGGTCTCGTGCTGGCGCTCGGCGCGTACACGACGCTGCTCTGGCGGAACCTTGCCGGCACGATCATCAGCGGCGCCGTGTACGCCGCGCGGCCCCGTCGGCCGGTGACCCGCGCCGCGCTCGCGGTCCACGGGCTGCGGGCCGCGGTCTCGACCGTGATGGCCGTCTCGTTCTTCTGGGGCCTCGCCCGCATGCCGATGGCGCAGGCGGTCGCGTTGACGTTCATCGCGCCGTTGCTGTCCCTTTTCCTCTCCGCGTTGCTGCTCGGCGAACGCATCCGGCGGACCGCGATCGTCGCGTCGTCGATCGCGTTCGTCGGCGTCGCGGTGATCCTCGCCGGACAGTGGCGATCGGATGCCGGCGACGCGGCGTGGCACGGCGCGATCGCGGTGCTCGCATCGGCCGTGTTCTACGCGTTCAACATCGTGCTGATGCGTCGCCAGGCGCTGGTCGCGGACCCGGTCGAGGTCGCGTTCTCGCAGAGCGCCCTGGTCACGCTGCTGCTCGCGTGCGGCAGCCCGTTCTTCGCCGACGTGCCGACGCTCCGTCACGTGCCGCTCCTGGTTGCGGCCGCGATGCTCTCGGTGGTCTCGCTGTGGCTGCTCGCGTGGGCCTACGCGCGAAGCGACGCGAACCACCTGTCGACCAGCGAGTACACGTCGTTCGCCTGGGCGGCGCTGCTCGGCTGGCTGGCCTTCGACGAACCGGTCACGACGACGACGACGGTCGGCGCCGCGCTGATCGTGGTCGGCTGCGTGGTCGCGACGCGCGACCGGCCCGGCGCCGTCGTGCCCGAGGTTGCCGCGGGCTGAGCACGAGACCCGCGCATCGACCACCCGACGACTGTCACGCGCCGACCGCCATGCGACGTTCGATCTCCCCACTGCTGACGACGACGGTCCTGGCTTTGGCGATGGCCACCGCGTCGGCCCAGGACACGAAATTCGTCCCTTTCCCGTCGTTCAAGCAGACGATGATCGCCGGACCCGGCTGCCTCGACTGGCGCGAGGCCTGGGAAGGCGGATGGTCGCCGTGCGCCGGCGACGAGCACGCCCGCTGGCTGAAGGACGTCACGCACTGGCGCGACGAACGTCGTCTCCGCATCGGCTTCGATCCCGCGCGTTATGCCGATCCGGCGCTCCGCTGGACGCAGACCGCGTTCATCCAGGCGCAGGTCATGGTCGAGG
>CAXTDA010000659.1:0-1680 GCA_964242935.1 uncultured Burkholderiaceae bacterium
GGCGCTCGCGAGCGATCCGGTGCTGCTGCTGATGGACGAACCGACGGCCGGCATGTCGCCCGAGGAGACGACGGTGATGATGCGGCTGATCCGGACGCTGGCAGACGAACGGACGGTGGTCCTCGTCGAGCACAAGATGAAGCTCGTGATGGGACTCTGCGAGCGGCTGATCGTCCTCCATCACGGCACCTTCCTCGCCGAAGGAACGCCCGACGAGATCCGCGGCAACGCCGAGGTGCGGCGCGTCTATCTGGGCGAGGGTTGACGATGCTCGAAGTGACCGGACTCGACGCGTGGTACGACCGCAGCCATGTCGTGCAGGACCTGACGTTCGAGGTCCGTCGCGGCGAGCTCGTGACGCTGATGGGCCGGAACGGCGCCGGCAAGACGACGACGCTCCGCGCGGTGATGGGGCTGGTCGCGAAGCGTGCGGGGCGCGTGACGTTCGACGGTGAGGAGCTGCTGGCGCATCCGACGCACGCGCGCTTCCATCGCGGGCTCGCGTACGTGCCCGAGGAGCGCCGCATCGTCGCAGGCCTGACGGTGCGCGAAAACCTGCAGCTCGGCATCACGGCGAGCAAGGGGTCGAATGCGCGGAAGGATGGCGCGAAGATGATCGACGAGATCGCGGAGATCTTCCCGCGGTTGAAGGAGCGGCTCGACCAGGACGGCACGTCGATGTCGGGCGGCGAGCAGCAGATGCTGGCGATCGCCCGCGCGATGATGGCGCGACCGAAGATGATCCTGCTCGACGAGCCGTCCGAGGGGATCATGCCGGTGCTCGTCGACGAGCTGTTCGCGTTGTTCGCGCGGATGAAGGCGGGCGGCACGACGATCCTGCTGGTCGAGCAGAACGTCGAGCGGGCGTTGCGCGTGTCGGACCGGGCGTACATCGTCGACGAGGGCCGCATCGTCCACGAGGGAACGGGTGCGGCGCTGCTCGCGGATCAGGCGATCCAGGAACGGTATTGTGCGGTCTGAAACGAACGGCGACGCCCCGGGCGTCGCCGCGATGCGATGGCCGACTCGCCGATCACTCGGCGGTCTTGTGCGCGGTGACGACGACCGGCTCGAGGCGGACGATCTTCAGGTTGCCGTCGGCATCGAACGCGTCGCGATGCGCGGTGATCTCGACCGCGTCGAGGCGGACGACTTCGACCGACTCGGCGGCGGTCACGGTGTCGAGGGTGATGGTCAGCGCGGCGGCGACGGCGGCACCGAAGATCAGGGCGCGGAGATTGGTGTTCATGGTGTTTCCTTCGGGTCGGGTGGCGCCGGATCTGCGGCTGGCGTGAGACGAACTCTAGGCAGGCGCTTCGAAGCCGGACAGCGCCAGGCGATCAACCGAAGGAAACGGCGCCCGAGCGGCAGGTAGCGAGGACAGAAGGCATGCAGACGAGCGACGTTCCGCCGATCCCGTCGGTCGCGTTCATCGGCGCCGGCCGCGTCGCGAGCACGTTGAGCCGCGCGTTCGTCCGCAACGGCATCGCGGTCGCGGCGATCGCGAGCCGGTCCGACGACAGCGCGCGGCGGCTCGCGAGCCGGGTCGACGGCAGCCGTGCGGTCGCCGTCGAGGCCGCCGCGCGGGAAGCGCTCGTGTTCCTGACCGTGCCCGACGACGACATCGCCGACGTCTGCTCGGCCTTGCCCTGGCGGCCCGACCAGCGGGTGGTCCACTGC
>CAXTDA010000659.1:1690-2004 GCA_964242935.1 uncultured Burkholderiaceae bacterium
GGCGTGGGGGGCCGTCGCCGGGGGGGGTCCTCGGCTGGGGGGCGACCTTGGGTCCGGGGGGGGGGGGGGCGGCCGCACGCGGGGTGCTGGTCGGCGGATTCCATCCGCTGCAGACCTTCTCCGCGCCCGACCGGGCGATCGACCTGCTGGCCGGTGCGACCGTCGCGATCGAGGGGCCGCCGGCGCTCGACGCGACGCTCCGGGCGATCGCGGAGCGGCTGGGGATGAAGCCGTTGACGCTGCCGCCCGGCGCCCGCGCCGCGTATCACGGCGGCGCCAGCTTCGCCGCGAGCTTCGTCGCGTCGCTGTTCGAG